>DASRJW010000048.1 GCA_035649275.1 Candidatus Krumholzibacteriia bacterium | reverse complement strand
CGATCTGGCGCGGGTCTCCGGGGTGAGGCTGGATATCATCCTCGGCTGGCGGCGCACGGGGCTCACTTGGTACGACATCACCCATCGCTGCCGGCAGGACACCCACATCTATTATGTGGATCTTCCGGAAGACACGGGACCTCCCTACGGCCGCGCCGTCGGCTACTGGCGCAAGCATCCGAAGCAGGATCTCCGTCTGAGCGACGATGAGGTCCGCGGCTTCGTCACCCTGAAGGCACTCTCGGATTACTCGCGCCGTTCTCCCGCCGCCGTCCTGGTGGAACGCCGGGCGGGCAAGAGCCCAGCCCAGATCGCCGGCAAGAGCCACGGCAAGTCTGAGGATGCGGCGCCACGGTCGGTGCGGTCCGAAGCTCCTCGCAAGTCCGAAGCCAGGGGCAACTCCGAAGGTGGCGGCAAGGGCCGCGGTCCCGGCAAGTCCAAAGGGAAGAAGTAAGAGAACGATGGAACCCTGGCGCGCTTCCTCAGGGGAGCGCCGCCAGGGCTCCCGCTCTCGACTTCAACGCAGCTCGAGCGGTTCCCAATCGTGAAACGCCGCACCGATCGCGCCCCCCAAGAGACCTCCGCCGATGCTCCCGATCGCAAAACCGATGAGGTACTGAGGCGGTGAGGCTCCTTGGTCCGCCAGGTACAAACTGACCGCCGTGGCGCAGAGCAAGGCTCCCCAGAATCCCCCCTTGGGAGCCGCCGAGGTACGCCGCCATGCGGCATGCACCTGAGTGAACTCCACCGTGATGCCCTTCACATCGTCGAACCTGCAGGTACCACCGGAGACTCCGCCGAATGGGCCTTCCAGGATACGCGTATCCGCTAACTGCAGTCTGAGAAGCATCCCCGGTTGCAGGTTTTCGAAGCTGGCTGGGTGCAGGGCCGGGTTGGAGTCTTCGACCTGTGGTTGCTCGATGGGCGTCGCGGTGGCGGTGGCGACGCGAACGGACTGGAAGGTCAGCAGCGCCAAGGCACCGACGGCGACAGCTCGAGGAAGGATCAATTCGATACGCTCCTGGCTCCCACCATGGCTCGGAGCGCATGCAGGTGCGCTCACATCGATGCTAGGGTGAATGCTCGTCGCCCGCAAGCACTCGACCTTGCTTTCTCGATCTTCGAACTCCGCATTGTGGCTCGGCGTTTCGAACCATGGGCGAGGGAACCCTCGTGTTCGGGTTCGGAGAGCGCGAGTTGTTGCTGAATCTCGTCGTTGTTCGGCTCGGTGTACGACCGCACGGAACCTCCTCGGTCCAATTCTTGTTTGCTCCATTGTCGACGGATTCATGGATTTCGCTATTCCGGGAGAGATTCCAGGAGTATGGCCCCATGCCATCGAGAGCTCCCATCAAGCTCAAGGTCTTGAACGTGATCGCGGCCATCGCACATCGCTCCAAGGATTCGGTGCAGGAATCCCAGACGCTCGATGGGGACCTGGGGCTCGGGGGCACGGTGCGGGCGGCCCTAGCTGTTCCATTCACGAGGATCGCGCGCGAATACCCCCAGGGGAAGCGCGTCACCATTCTCGAAGCGCGTGCCCTCAAGACCGTGCAAGAAGCCATCGACCTCGTTCACGCCAGGGCGAATGGAGTTGGATGATGTGGGCGTTGCGTTTCCTCGTCGCCATGCTGCTCGTGCTCTCGACGGCCGAGACCAGCTGGTCCGAAGTGAAACTCAACGTGGGCCGCTCGGCCTCGGATCTCAACGAGGCAGGGGAGCCCGCCCGCTTTCACGTCACCTGGCCGAAGGATGCGACGACGACGTGGTCCTTCGATATCGCGGCGACGGCAGCGGGTCTCGTGACCGATCGCCTCTACCTCGGCCCGACCGTGGAGTACCACCGCCACACGCAGATCGACTCGCCTCAGGATGCATTCCGCTTGGGCGCGACGTCGATCCTGGTCCTGGGTGACATCTCGCGCGGGGCAGCAGCGCACGTGCAAACACTGGCTGCCTACCAGCGTCACGCCGCGAACGAGACTACGGCGCACGGCGTGCTCGCCCTGGTGGCCGCGACGCCACTCCTCAACTCGCTGGCGATCGACCGGCGGCTGGGTCCCGACGAATTCAAGGTGCGCTGGCGGCCCGGTTTCGGGCTGGAGTACCAGGGGGGCGCGAGCACGGGGCAGGCGTTCTCGAGCACGCTTCGAGGCAATGCGAAACTGCACCTGGATCTCTTCCCGGCCGATACGTACCTCCGGCGCCGGCTCCAGGTCGCCTTCGACTTCGAAGGCTGGTTGGACTTCGCCGAGTCACAGGACGACGGGTCTCTCGATCGCCGTTCGATCTTCAGTAGCTCGGCCACGGTCTACCTCGATGAGGGCAGGCGGTTCGGGGCGAGCGTGGAATACGTGAACGGGGAAAACCCGCGCGATGGCCTGGAGAAGCAAGCCTTTCTCGCTGCCGCGTTCGTTTTCAGACTCGGGGATGCGATCCCGTAAGACTCGGAATACGATCCCATAAGTACGGGACGCACTTCTGGCGCATTTCCTGCCGGACGGAGACACCAGCCTCCGCGCCCGCTCCCTCCCGGTGCGTGCTCGCAACGGTGTTGTCAGCAGCCGTCCGCGGCCTGGACGGCATCCCTCTCTCGGTCGAGGTGGACCTGCAGCGCGGGCTCCGGGCCTTCCACATCGTCGGTCTGCCGAGCCCGGCGGTGCGAGAGAGCCGTGAGCGCGTGGTCTCGGCGCTGCTCAATTGTGGCTTCCAGGTGCCCGAGCGCCGCGTGACCGTGAATCTGGCGCCTGCCGACCTGCCCAAGGAAGGCGCGGCCTTCGATCTCTCCATCGCCCTCGGGATCCTCGCGGCCTCGGGGCAGTATGCCGGGGAAGGTCTCGCGGGCGTCTGTGTCCTCGGCGAGCTGGCTCTCGACGGAACGCTGCGGCCCGCGCGGGGTGTGCTCCCCATCGCCATCGCCATGCGCCGTCGCGGCGTGCAGCGCATCCTCGTGCCGCGGGACAACGTCGCCGAGGCGGAGCTGGTGCCGGGGTTGGATGTGGTCGGCTGCGCCACGCTCGCGGAGGCAGCGCAATGCACAGGGCGCTTGCCGCGCGCCCACAAGCCACTCACACCTGCTCCGGTCCCATCTCCGGCGCCTGCTGCGGCGACCACCGATGCACTCCCTTCGCCAGCGACCCTCGACTTCTCCCGGATCGACGGCCAGGAGATAGCGAAGCGCGCTCTCGTGGTGGCGGCTGCCGGAGGCCACCACATCTTCCTCGCCGGACCGCCCGGCGTGGGCAAGAGCCTGCTCGCCCGTTGCCTGCCCGAACTCTTGCCACCGCTCTCGGAGGACGAGGCGCTCGAAGTGCGCCAAGTGCTTTCCGTCTGCGGCCAGCACGAAGCAGCCGCGGCGCCCACGGTGACACGGCCCTTCCGAGCGCCGCACCACACGATCACGGTGCCCGCGCTGGTCGGCGGCGGGAGGCCCGTCGTGCCGGGAGAGATCACCCGGGCACAGCATGGTGTGCTCTTCCTGGACGAGCTGCCCGAGTTCCCGCGCCGCCTGCTCGATCTGCTGCGCCAGCCGCTCGAGGAAGGCGTCATCCGCCTCGCCCGTGCCAATCAGGCCATTGCGTTTCCGGCTCGCTTCCAGCTCGTGGCAGCGATGAACTCGTGTCCGTGTGGCAACTGGGGACACCCGAAGAAGCCGTGCCGTTGCTCGCCGGGAGACGTCGAGCGCTACCAGTCACGCATTTCCGGGCCGATTCTGGATCGTATCGATCTCCGCATCGAGGTCGGCGTGCCGCCGGCGGAGAAGGTGGGTGGTGTGAGCGGGGAGGGCGCGGCTGAGTCGGCGCGACTCCGTGCGCGCGTCGCCGCAGCTCGGGCCCGGCAAGTGGAGCGCTACGCTCACTTCGCCGGCGTCCATTGCAACGCCCAGGTGACACCCGAGCTGCGCCGCACCTTCATCCGCCCGCGACGCGAGGCGCTGCAGTTCCTGCGCCAGGCGATGACACGCTGGAGCCTGAGCATCCGCGCCTTCGACCGAGCGCTCGCGGTGGCGCGCACCATCGCCGACCTCGAGGGAGCCAGCGACATCGACGTCCAGCACGTGGCCGAGGCGCTTCAGTATCGCGTGCAACGCGTTGAAATCACGTGAGCGCCTCAGGTCAAGAGACCAGTGAAGCGGGGCGGACTGCCGCCCCCCCCACCGAACGAAACGCCCGATCGCCTTTAGACGTGAGCAGCGATCTTGTGGAACGTCGAGTTGGAAACCTCGTAGGTTTGAACCCTAGGCGTTCCCTCAATCACCTTGGCCAGAGCGGCCAGCACTTGTGGATAGGTTCCGCGCTCGTAGGTCTCTGCGTTGTCCTTCTGGTCCCACAAGCTGATTCCAACCGCTTCGGATCCGCCCTGGACGACGAGTGCGAGTTCGTCCTGGAAGCCCTTCTGCTTTCGAAGCAGGGGGAGGATTTCCTTCTCAAACGTCCGGGTGAACTCCGCAGCGCTATTGGGCTTCAAGCGCATGGACACGTTTCGAGCAAACATGGCATCTCCTTAGGATTCTTTGGGTAACCTGACTTAGTTCAGATCACATGGAGAGCTGAGCTAAGCGCGCATCTCATTAACCTTTTTAGTTAATTCACTCATGACTGTCAAGCTCAATGTGCTTTCTTTTCCATCGTGCTGTAATATAGTTAATCGGAACGAGTTAAGTCGGGCCGGGCGTCAAGCTCCTCGATGCCGGGCCAGAGGCAGAGGTCGCAGCTCAGCAATCCTCTGCTCGAAGGGGCGGACGTGAGTACGAAACGAAGCTGCGCGAGTTTGAGGTCATGTGGGGAGACGAAAACAAACAACTCGCTCGAACCAAGGGCTTTGACAGTTGGACAAGAGGCGGAGGAATGACACGTGGATCTTTCTTTGGCGATCAGGCAGCGCTTGGAGGACTTGGGTCTTGAGCAGCGAGATCTGGCAACCGCGGCCCAAGTGACCGAGTCTTACATTTCACAGCTGTTGACCCGGAAAAAGGCGCCCCCTGCCCCTGAACGGACTGATATTTACGAGAAGCTGGAGAAACTTTTGAAGCTACCACGCGGTGAGCTCGCCAAGCTGGCCGACGTGCAGCGCCATGAAGAGCTGAAGAAAAAAATTGGGCACCCGCCTAGCCCCCTATTGAAGGACGTTAGAGAGTTACTGCTTCGCAAGTGCAAGCCGGATAAAGAAAGACAAATACGGGCGATTTTTGAGAAGCAGCCCTTCGGTGAACTCGAGCGCCTAGTTACGCAAAAGCTCCTAGACGTGGTCAAGGGAGTTGCTAAAAAAGAACTGGGAAGTGAAAACTGGCTCCACCTGGTAGCGCGACTCAGCGGCCGCAGCTTTGAACAGATGCGGGTCATCATTCTTGAGTTCCTGGATACGGATGTGTTCAATGTGTCGACGGAAAACTGCGTCGCTTTCTTGGATCCGCTGATTGAATCCTGGGACATCAACCTTACGACTTTTGGTATGGAAATCGTCCTCAACCGCCGAGTGGCCCCGGGTCACCCCAAGAAGCTCGACTTTGTTGAAAGGGAACCCGAACCACGTGTGCACGAGGAGCCGGGTCTCAGGAAATTCCTTCGTGATCCTTCTCTCCGTGGCGATGCGACCGAGGAGGAGATCGAGTTCCTAAGAAAGCTGAAATTCAAGGGGAAACGGCCTACTGCGCTCTATTATTACCGCGAATTGCAAAACCTCAGAGACCCCCTCCATTTTCGCAATCCGCCCAAGAGCGAATAAAAGACTCGCATGACCAAACGAATGCGTGCGTCTTCGATTCGCCTTTTGCCCGGGCATCCAGCCTGACGTTTCTTGAGCGACTCCGAGAGTTGGAGCAGGGAACTTCGCCAGAGGCATGATTCGTTTCTGGACGCTAGGGGTCAGGAGACTTCCGGGGCCGACGTGGGGACTGGAGCCCGCGCGGCGAGCCGCCCCGGATCACGTCGCGGATGGTGACAGCGAGTTCCTCGAAAGCCGAGTTCTTGTTGAGGACGGCCACGGCCCCCGCCGCTGCCATGCCGGCCTCGCCGCTCTTGAGGAACAGCATGGAGAGCCCGATGACCTTCACCTCCGGGAACTCGCCCGTGATCCGGCGCGTGGCCTCGATGCCGTTCAAGCCCGGCATCTGGATATCCATGACGACGATGTCCGGACGGAGCTCGCGCACGGCTTTCACTGCGGCCTCGCCGTCGCCAGCCTCCCCCACCACTCGCAGGTCCGCGTGGAGATCGAGGAGGCTGCGCAGCCCTTCCCGCATCATTCGGTGATCATCAACCAAGAGAATCCGGGTGGGGATGCAGTGCCTCACTTCCGCCGCGCTCTCCCTGCGCCCTGCCGGAGCGGCGCTCGAAGCGTCGCCCGACTCCCGCCGCCGGGGCTGGACCGGATCTCGAAGCTGCCCCTCACGACGTCCAGGCGCTCCCGGATGCTGAACAGGCCGAAGCCTCGCTCCGGTCCGACTCGGACCCCCACGCTCTCCATGTCGAAACCGGTGCCGTCGTCCTCGACGCGGATCTCGACCTGATCCTCCAACCTGCGAACCGCGACGATCGCCTGGGAAGCCTTCGCGTGCTTGATCACGTTCATCAGTAGCTCGCGCACCGCCTGGAACAGCAGGATGCGGACGGACTCGTCGCTCGGCTTCGGCTGCTCATCGTCCTCGAAGTGTACGCGGATGCCATGCTGCTCCTCGGTCTGCTTTGCGAGCCATTCAAGAGCGGCCTCCAGCCCGATCTCGTGGAGCATCGGCGGGCACAGATCGCAAATCAGCGTGCGTGTGTACTCGATCGACTTGTCGAGCAGGAGGTGGATCGCCTCCATCGCCTTGCGAACGTCCTCGGAAGCGGAAGCGGAAGCGGTTTGCAGCATGCTGATCTTCATCTTGGAGAGGATCAGCATCTGGGCCAGGTGGTCGTGCAGCTCCGTGGCGATTCGTCGGCGCTCCTGCTGCTCGGCGAAGGACAGCGCCGACGCGAGGCTGCGCAGCTGCTGCTGGTAGAGCGCGATCTTCTTCTCCGCCTCCTTGCGCCGGGTGATGTCGTGGACGAGCGCGCTGACTCCATGGACGCTTCCGGCGGCGTTCTTGATCGGAGAGATGGTCAGGAGCAGCTGAACCTGGGTCCCGTCCCGCCGCCGGTGCACGGATTCGAGCTGGCCGATGGCTTCCCCATGCGAGATCCGCTCGAGGAGGCGCGGCAACTGCGAGGACGCGTCGGGCGGTAAGAGCAGGGAGATCGACCGACCCACGAACTCCGCGGCGGTGTAGCCGTAGAGCCTTTCTGCGCCAGGGTTGCAGCTCACCACGGTTCCGTCGAGCGCCGTGGTGACCACCCCGTCCTCCATGCACGCCTCGATCGTCGCCAACTGCGACAGCGCCTCCTCGGCGCGCTCGCGCACAAGCGCCCCTGCCCGCAGGGCCTCGTTGGCCTGCAGGAGTTGCCCGTTGCGCTCCGCGACGCGCTTCTCCAGATCGTCCCGGGAGCGGCTCAGTGCCTTCGCCGCCCGCCCCCGTTCGCCAACGAGACAGATGATCGCCAGCGTCACGAACAAGAAGACCCCGAGTCGCACCCAGTCGTCCGGCCCAAGCTTCAGGGGACCGGAGCCCGGCTGGAGGAACCAAACGCTCGAGAAACCGGCGAGAGCCGTCGCCAAGAGGCCCGGCCACCGCCCGCCGTACCACGTAGCTGCCACCACGGCGGCCAGCAGGAGAAGGAAGGAAGCGCCTTCCCGTATCGGTGGCAGGACGAGCGTGAGGAGCTGTGCGAGCGCCACCGACGAGACGGCCAGGCCGAAACGCTGTATCGGGGAGCGCATCGAGCCTTCATCCCCTAGGACGGACCCACTGGCGTACGTGGGTCGACTCCCGCCCCGGCTTCGGAGAATCCCGGACTGCTGCCTGGGGAAACTCCTCTTGCGGCTCAGAACCTTTCGAGTGACCACACGATGGCATATCGGAACAGCTCCCGGCTCGACTCGAGCCCGAGCTTCCGTTTGACGCGTTCGAGATGCGTCTCGACGGTCGTAATGCTCAGGTAGAGCCTCTCAGCGACCTCACGGGTCGTCAGAGCCTGAGCGATCAGCTGGAGAACCTCCAGCTCGCGGTCGCTCAGCCTCTCGATGGCGGAGGCCGACCTGCCGGGCTCCTTGCCGGCCAGCCTCAGGAGCATCCGCGCCGCCATCCGCTCGCTCAGATAGATACCGCCGCGCAGAACGCTGCGGATCGCCTCGACGAAGTGCTCGGCGACCTCGTGCTTCATGATGTAGCCGGAGGCCCCTACGCGCAGGACGCGCTCTGCGTAGATGGTCTCGTCGTGCATAGAGAGAACCAGCACGGGTAGGCGAGGATGCAACACTTTGAGGTCGCGGATGAGCCCCAAGCCGCTGCCGATGGAGAACTCAAGGTCGACGATCGCTACGTCCGGCTTCGAGGTAGCGACCAACTGCAGCGCTTTCTCCGGGCAGTCGGCCTCCCCGCAGACCTCCAGGCCCCCGTCCCGGCTGATGATCTGAGCAATCCCCTCCCGGACGATCGGGTGGTCGTCGACAATCAAGACCTTCTGCTGGACATTCCCGGAAACACGCTGCGCGGTCGCCGCCATGAATGATCCCCCGTTCCCGCCCCAACCTCACCGCGGCTATATCTGAAGCGTCTCCCTTAGGGCTTGGTTCAGAGCTAGCCCAAACCGCCACACAATGCGGGGTCGGCGCTGGCGGCAGATCATACACACAACACATCCAAGGACAAGGGGTTTCGTGATCCACGGGGGGCGGCCGCGAGCACCGCGCGTGGTCACGCAGAGTCTCGCCCATCGGAAAGGGGTCGTCCCGCCGACGGCAGGACGAAACCAGTGTGATCTGAGTCCTTTGCTTCTCCCAGTTGATGACCATTGAACCGATCGGCCCCGGGTGGCGCCGCACCGCGGAGGGTCAAAGGACAAAAATGCGACGCAGGGCTGTCCCCAGGTGACGCCGGAGCTGCGGCGGACGCTCATCCGGCCACGACGCGAGGCGATGCAGTTTCTGCGCCAGGCGATGACGCGCTGGAGTATGAGCATCCGCGTTTTCGACCGTGCGCTCGCCGTGGCCCGCACCATTGCCGACCTCGAGGGCGCGAGCGACGTCGATGTCCAGCATATCGCCGAAGCTCTGCGGTATCGCGTTCAAGCTCCAGGTCGTGAATAGAACACGAGGACCAGGAAATGAATCACTTCCGACCGCCATGTCGAATATCGTGGTGCACGACGAGCATTACTACGTGTGGATCATGAGTGCAGATGGGACCGAGAAGACTCCGGCCTGTGGCTTGTTGCCCCCTTTCCGAATCATCAGCCCCGGCTTATCCTCGTTTGCATGACTCGACCTGGAATGCTCATCCGCCGCGCCGCAGAGCGGGACCTCGACGCCCTCGGCCGTCTCGGGGCGCAGCTCCTTCGGACACACTACGAACTCGATCGGCTGCGCTTCATGGCGCCGCGCGGGGACACGGAGGAAGGCTACGCCTGGTTCCTCAACACCCAACTCCAGCGGGGCGACGCGGTCGTGCTCGTGGCAGAGCTGGAGGGGCGCGTCGTCGGATACGTGTACGCTGCGATCGAACCACAGTCATGGGAGGAACTGCGCGAGGAAGCGGGCTTCATCCACGACGTGTGCGTGGACGAAAACTCGCGCCGTTCCGGCGTGGCGGCCGCTCTCGTCGAGGCCGCGGCCGGTTGGCTCGCCAGCCGGGGCATGCCGCGCATCGTGCTGTGGACGGCGGCCCGAAACGAACCAGCGCAGCGCCTGTTCGAGCGCCTCGGCTTCCGCCACACAATGACCGAGTTGACCCGGGAGATCTCCGGGCTCAGGCCCGAGGAAGGCGAGTAGGATCGGAGCCTTGCCTCAGCGATTCGTCACCCAGGGTGGCGCGTCATGACGTGTTCGCCCGCAGCTCGCATTCCGAACGGCGGATCGGGCGTCGCGTCTCTAGCCGCCGGCGATGGCGCCGATGATGAGGAAAGGCTCCCTTCCCGTGGCGACCGGGTCGGGGAGCGAGGTATCCGGCGGCTCGAGGGAGAGGTCCTGGTCGCAGGCGAAGAAGCGCAGAAACGGCCGGCGCTCCTGTGTGGCGTGATCACGAATGGTCCCGCGCAGCATCGGGTAGCGTGTTTCCAGCGCGTCGAGGACCGCGCGCAGGGTCACGGGCCCCTCGATCTCGAGCTGTACCTCCGCGGCGACGCGCGCCAGCGTCCGCAGGTGGGGCGGCAGCACGACGAGGATCATCGCAGTGTCTGCACCTCGACGGATAGGACGGCCGGGAGATCCCGGACGGCTGCCGACCAACTGTCGCCGCCATCCGCCGAAGCATACACCTGCCCGCCGGTGGTACCGAAGTACACCCCACAAGGCTCGAGCCCATCCACTGCCATGGAATCGCGCAGGACGTTCACATAGCAGTCGCGCTGCGGCAGCCCCTTCGTCACCGCCTCCCACTCGTTCCCGCCCGCACGGCTCCGATACACGCGCAGCTTCCCCTCCAGCGGATAGTGCTCGCTATCGCTCTTGATGGGGACGACGTAGACGGTTTCCGGTTCATGGGCGTGCACGTCGATCACGAACCCGAAGTCGGTGGGAAGGTTGCCGCTGATCTCGTGCCAGGTCTCTCCGGCGTCGTCGCTACGCATCACGTCCCAGTGCTTCTGCATGTAGAGCACTTGTGGGCGCGAGCGGTGCAGCGCGATGCGGTGCACGCAGTGGCCGACCTCCGCCGTCGGGTTGGGGATGTAGCGCGAGTGCAGACCGCGGTTGATGGGCTTCCACGTCTTGCCGGAGTCGTCGCTGCGGAAGGCGCCGGCGGCGGAGATGGCCGCATACAGCCGGCCGCTATTGCTCGGGTCGAGGAGAATGGTATGCAAGCACATCCCGCCGGCGCCCGGCTGCCACTGCGGGCCGGTGCCGTGGCCGCGGAGTCCGGCGAGCTCGTGCCACGTCTTGCCGGCGTCCGTGGTACGGAAAATGGCGGCGTCTTCGATGCCGGCGTACACCGTGTCGGGTTCGGTCAGCGATGGCTCCAGGTGCCACACGCGCTTGAACTCCCAGGGGCGCTGCGTGCCGTCGTACCATTGGTGCGTCGTGAGCGGCTTGCCGGTTGCGGGCGAGGTGTCGTAGACGAACTTGTTGCTCTCTCCCTTGGGCATGCCGTCGGGAGTGGTGGTCGGCTCGCCGGGCGGTGTCCCGGGCTGGTGCCAGGTCTTGCCGCCATCATCGGAGCGTTGGATGACTTGGCCGAACCAGCCGCTGGTCTGCGATGCGTACAGACGGTCAGGATCCACGGGCGAGCCCTTGAGGTGGTAGATCTCCCAGCCCGCAAAGTGCGGGCCGCTCACTTCCCAGCGCGCCCGCTTCCCGTCCGAGGTCAGGATGAAAGCTCCCTTCCGGGTACCCACCAACAAACGTACCCCGCTCATGATGCCTCCCGAATCTCGATCTCGAGGTCAACTTCGCGCGACGCCGGTCCGGACGTCGGCTCCGTGCACGCCCTGACCCAGCCGGTCCCGTCAGCAGTGCCGTGCAGCGGCTCTGCCTCGTCCTGGCGCCGACCATTCCGGCGAAGATGATGGCCGCTGCCACAGCGTGGGACGCGAGGGGTCCTGGAAATCTCTGGGAAGTCTACTCAGGTGCCGATGCCGGCGCAAGCGACGGCGAGGAGCGCGCGCACGCGCACGCGGCACGGCGGTCGTGACGTGCCGATGAGGGCGAATCTGCTATGGGAGCAGCGAGAAAGAACGTGGCTGCGAACGAACCGAATTCGGACTCAGTTGAAGGCGTCTTGGACGACTTGATACAGGGCGTCGACCAGCGGGCCGATGTTGCGAACGGTGACGACCGCGACGATGGAGATGAAACAGGCGAGGAGGCCGTATTCCGTCAGGTCCTGGCCCTCGGTCTTGTGGAGCAGTCGCAGAATAAAACGCATTACGTGCCCTCCCGAAGGCGCGAGATGACTCAATCATGGGGCGCCATGATGGCGCCCCGTGCGTCTGGACTCCTGCGAAGGGTCGAGGTTCCGTCTCGCCAGGCGCGAACGACAAGCGTCCGCATTTCCCGTACCAGGGGCGCCGTCACGCTCGCGGTGGAGCGGGGAGGTCGACCGGTCGGCTGTGCCGCTAGGAGATCGTCAGCTTCTCCGAGTCGGACGGGCTCCAAGAGATCTCGAACGAGAAGCCTTCCTTCTTCTTCCTGTGGCCCGCTCTGATCTCGACCGCGACCTTCGGGGTGGGCTTGAGCGTCAGGTCCGTGTCGCCCTGCCGCATGTGGATGCTGCCATTCTTCAGTCCCAGGATGATGGCTTCGAAGTAGGCGACCGCTTCACTCAGGGGAAGCGTTTTCTCGAACATCACCTCGGACTTGACCTCGCGGTCAGCGGCTGCGGACTCGAGCTGGATGGGGCTGTTTTCCGGCACCACGCGTGATCTCCTCTGTTGGTTCGCCCACGGGTTCATCGCCCAAGGCGAGGAAAGCCAAGGCCGTCCTCGGGGCACGGCCCCTGCTTTCCGCACCACGTCCAAGGTCCAGCCCTCCAAGGCGCAGAGCCTCCGAGGACAGTGCCTGGAGAGAAAGTGGAGCCTACGACTGCGTGTTGCCGGAGATCAGGAGCTCCGGAACCCGGGTCTTCCACTTCATCTTGATGGCGATCTCTTCCTTGCTCTTCTTGCGCTCCGCCTCGACCTCCACCTTCATCGTCTGACCGGGCTCGAGCGTCAGCGTCTTGCCCGCCTGGGTGATGGTCACGGAACCGCGCTTCAAGCTGGAGATGATCGCCTCGAAGTAGGAGATCGCTTCCTCCACGGTCATTTGACTCTCGAACGTGACTTCCGACTTTTCCGACATCGTCATCACTCCTTCTCTAGGGCAACTACGCCCTACCCCATCTCTTCGGGACGTGAAAGCGCGCGCGGTTCATCTCGAACGTGGGTGACGCCCACAGCTATAAAGCTCCCTATTCTCTGCCGGCCGAGGTCAGCCGCAAGTTAGGAGATCGTTAAGATTCGGTTAATGCCCGCCGTGGCGCGACGGATGGGCGTGCCAGAGGCGGGTCATGAAGAGCGCCCCGCCGACGGAGAAGGGGATCATGCACAGCACCCACACCAGCGCATTCTGCGGCTCGTAGCCCTCGGTGAACGGCGTGCCGTCCCAGCCGTAGGTCTTCAGGATCCAACCCAGGCCGAAGCCGGTGAGACCGCTGGCGATGTACTGGATGCCGTCGAGCATGCCGGCGGCGGTAGCGGCAGCCTTGCGGCCGCCGAAGTCCATGGAAGCCGTGCCCGAGAGCATGCCGTGGACGCCGAAGATGAACATGCAGGAGAGGCCGACGAGAAAAGCAGCGGCGGCGGCCGAGGGCGCGAAGCCGAGAGCCGAGAGCGCCACCACCTGTCCGAGGTAGAAGATGAACGCAACGGGCGGCCGGCGCGATTGGAAGAGCCGGTCGGAGAGGAAGCCGCAGAGGAGGCCGCCAGCGATGCCACCCAGCGTGATCCCCGTACCAGCCCACCAGAAGGTGCCCGTGCCCTTCTGCACGTGGTGGACCTCGCCGAGGAACTCGGTGAAGTAGAGCAGCAATCCCTGGCGGACGAAGCCGGTGCAGAACTCGGCGCAGGCGATGGTCAGGATCACCGGGTGGCTGAAGACCTTCCGCACCAGGTAGCCCCAGTCGATGGGGGTGTCGTCGCCGCTGGAGGCGTCGCCGGTGGGGAAGTCGGCGTGGCCGGCCTGACTCGGCCGATCGCGAACGAGGAAAAAGTCCACCAGCCCCATGAGGCCCATGGCTCCGGCAGGGATCAGGAAGACCAGGGTCCAATGGAAGTGCGCCAGGATCCAGCCGCCGATGGAGATCGCCAGGAAGTAGCCGGCGGAGATCATGGAGCCGAAGATGCCGCCGAAGACGCCGCGCTCCCGAACGTGGAACCAGGCGGCGTTCACCTTCACCACCGAAAGAGCCCCGAAGCTCTGGAAGTACATGTTGACCGCGTAGAGGAGCGACATACCGACGATGATCTTGGTCGTCCAGCCGTTGAGGAAGAGAAGGCCGATGGTCAGGTTGAGAATCAGCGAGCCCACGGCGCCGATGAGGATGGCGCGGCGGCCGCCGATGCGGTCGGCAAGGGGGCCGTTGACGATGACGGAGAGCGCGTAGGTCCAGAAGCCCGCCGTGGCGATGATCCCCATCTGCGCCTTGTCGAGCCCGAACGTCTTCCCCATGTCGCCCTTGACCACGTTGAAGTTGTAGCGACCCATGTAATACGTGGCGTAGGTGAGTCCGAGGGGAAACCAGTTGGCGAAACGGCGGAGGCGGAAGGCGCGGCTGTGGGCGGGCGGGCCGCCGGGCGGCGCGCCGCTCTGCGGCTGCGTGGCGGCCATGCTCTCCCCAGGTTCGAGGAATGGCGCCCAGACTACAGGGGCAGAGGGTTGTGCTCAAGCACCGAGGAGCGAGGCGACCGGGAGGATCACTGCGGCGGGTGCGTCCAGTCGGTGAAGTCCATGTTGCGGCCCACGTTGATGTCTTGCGAGGTGGGGAAACTGGTGCCATACGCCCGGTTGAGGAGCCAGGGGATGAAGCTGTCGTTGCCGGAGAACCACCAACCCATGGCGGGGTCGGCGTTGTGCCGTTCCAGGAGCCACTGCGCCGCGCGACGGAGTGCTTGGTTTTCCCATTGCCAGACGTCGGGATACCCGCGATGGCTCAGGATCTCGGCGCAGACCGCGGCGCCGGCAATGGCCCCATGCAGATACACGTTCACCTGCATCCGACCTCCGGCGATGCTGCAGGTGTTTCCGGGGCAGGCGGTGACGAGACACTGCGTCCCTGCCATCCCGGGGTTGCAATCGATGCTGCACGTGGAGGTGCCCGGGTCGCAGAGCTCGCTGCGGCGCAGCTCCTCGGGGAGAGCGCCGTCCATCGGGTAGGTGCACGTTCCGGCTACGATGACGGATTGCACCGGAGCGATCCCCACCGGAGCCGTTGGGTTGGGCTGCCAGCACAGGTCGCCGTACAGGAAGCCGGCGTATTCGGCGCGGTCGCCGAGCCAGCCGTCGAAGACGTGGCGGACCTCGGTAAGGAGTGTCGCGTCGTTGCGGTAGGTGGCGACGGCGGCGAGCGCCGCCATGGCCATGGTGCCCCAATTGTTGGGGCGCTCCCGCATGATCTGGTGCAGGGAGCGATCGTTCCGGATGCAATCCGGCTGCTCGCTCAGAGGCTCGTCGAGCATCGTCCCGAGCCACTGGCGGAACTGGGTGGCCACCGGCTCGTCCAAGCCCGCGTAGTCGGCGGCGATGATGTAGCTCGTCAGGTTGCGCGCCACCGCGAGAGGTTCGTTGGTGCAGTCGATGGCGCTCGGGTTCGGCCACTCCGCCATGATCTCCTGGATGGCGAGCTGCACGTGCCAGCGGTAGGTCCAGGTGGTCCAGCCCCCCGGGATGCGCAGGGCGACCAGAGCCTTCGCCAGGGCGAGGACATCCGCGTCGCTGTCCTTGTCGAACAGACTCACTTCGAAGGTGCCGAGGTTCGGGCCGCCGAGGACGAGGGCGTTCTGCGCATAGGTTTCCAGGTTCGACCATGCAGTTCCCGCCATGGGTAACGTTTGCAGAGCCGCCAGGTCTTTCCAGATGTAGACATGGGGTGCGGGTCGCCCGCCGCCGTCACCGGGGCCGCGGTCTTCAGTGCGTGTCTTCTCCGCGGCGGTGCGTGGCGTCACGAGGGGATCGGTTGCTTCTTCGATGCAAGCAGCGAAAAGGAGCAACACCGCGAGGGTGGTCCATGCAATGCGACCCGTGTGCGACATCCGGAGCGCGCCGCCAAGCGACCTGAGGTGGAATCGTTCGCGAGTTCGCTGCTGAGGCGCCATGTGGGGTCATCGAGCGCCGATTTAACGAAAAAGCCTATGCCCTAGCGAGCTCGTGGTCAAGCTCGAGCGCCGCGAAGAGCGCGAATCAATTGCGGAATTGTCCGCAGTTTTGTGCGCTGGCGGTACTAGTGTTGGAGGACGCGGGCGACGATGACGGAGATGTTGTCGGGGCCGCCGCGTTCGACGGCGCGTTCCACTAGACGGGTGCAGGCGATGGCCGGGGACTCGCCCCGGGCGATGGCGCGGATCTCGTGCGCCGGCAGCTGGTTGTGCAGGCCGTCGGTGCAGAGCACGAGGACGTCACCGGCCTGCAAGGTCACGCGGCGGGAGACATCGATCTCCACCTCGGCCCGGGTGCCGAGGCAACGGGTGAGCACGTTGCGCGCTTCCAAGGGCGCCTCGCTGCCGGCGACGAGCTGCAGCTCCGCCGCCAGCGTGTGGTCGCGGGTCAGGATCTCGACGCTGTCTTCCCGGAGCAAATAGGCCCGGCTGTCGCCGACGTGACCGACGGTGAGCGTCATCCCCGCGAGGGCGGCAGCGGTGCAGGTCGTCCCCATGCCGCCGAGCTCGCTTTCCGAGTTGGCGCGCCAGTGGATGAGCTCGTTCGCCAAGCGCAGAGCCTCTTGCAGCACTTCGCCGCCGTCGCCCGGTGCATCGCTGCGGTAGAAGTTCTCGCGCACCAGATCCACGGCGAGACCGCTGGCGATCTCGCCCGCTGCCGCGCCGCCCATGCCGTCGGCGACCACGAGCAGGCAGCCACGGGAGCTTTCCGCGCCGGGGAAGACGCCGAAGGCATCTTCGTTCTGCTCTCGCGCGCAGCCCACGTCGGTGAGCGCCGCCACCTGCAGGAGATGTTCACCCGGGTCACGAAGCGGGATTTCTTCCTCCAGCACATCCTGACGCGACGCCGGCGGCAGCTCGAGGACGGGCACGCCGTCGTCTTCGCGAGCGCCCTCCGCCGCCGTCTCCCGCGCCGCCGCGTCCGGTTGTAGTTGCCCGAGTCGGCGCAGATGTTCCTGGAGCAGGCGCGAACCATTTTCGCCCCGCGCGAAGTGCTCGAGCTCGGCCTGTGTGAAGGCAGCGAACAGCTCACCGCTCGTATAGAGGTCGATCAATGCTTCCACCACGTCGGTGAAGAACTGGGTTCCCGCCAGCGCCAGGAGCTGTTGCACCGCGGTTTCCGGGGCGAGGCCGGGCCGGTAGGGCCGGTCCGAGGTCATGGCGTCGAAGGCCGCGGTCGCCATCAGGATGCGGCTCCCGAGCGGGATCGCTTCGGCGCGCCAGCCGTTCGGGTAGCCGCGGCCGTCGGGCTGCTCGTGGTGGGCGAGGACGAGACGCGCCGCCGCCGGGAAGAAGCCGAAGCGCTGCACGGTCTCGCTGCCGAGACGCGGGTGCGTCCGCATCAACGTCTGCTCCTGGTTGCTGAGCGCGCCGGCCTTGTACATGAGATCGCGCTGGATGGCGGTGCGCCCCACCTCGTGCAGCAGCGCCGCGTACTCGAGCTCCTCGACCTCGCTTGCGGTCAGACCGAGACGACGGGCCACCTGCACGGACATGCGGGCGATGCGCCCGGCCTGGCCGCGGGTCATGGGATCGGCGGCATCGATGGCCGCCACCAGCGTGCGCACCGCTTCCACGTGTCCCCGTTGCGCCCGCTGCCAGAGCATGCCTGCCACCGCCGCGAGGGCGAGGGGAACGAAGAGGAGGACGTACGCCGGTGTGCCGAGGCGCTGGAACGCCAGTGTCCACGCCACCGCACCGGCGAGCTGCAGTGCCTCCCACGCAGCGCGCAGAACGAGCTCTTGCCATTTCACCGCGCTTCGCGTCGGCCGCCTTCGATCGAGCCACCACGCCGTGATGGTTGCAGCCACGATCCAGGTCGAGGCCGAAGCGACGAGCGCCACGAAGGGATCGACGACGAAGGCAGCACCGGTCTGGCCGCCGAGCCGCTGCAGGACGTAAGCCGCGAGGCAGAGGGCGACGAGCCGCTGGCCCCCCGTTTCCGCCGCGTACAGGCTCCAGCGTTTCCAGGCCCGTGGACCGCGCCCGGAGAGCTGCCAGAGCCAGACGAGCACGCTCGCACCCAGCACGAGCCAGCCGGCGGGCGCCGCACCGAAGAGGAGGAGGGCGGCGAAGCCGACGAAACCCGAGAGGCCGAGTCGCTCCGCGCCCCAGGGCAAGGTCGCGCGCCCGGCGAAGAAGAGCAGGCCGAGCCACAGGGCGTATACGATCGGCACGGGCCACGGGGCAGCGGCAGCCGCGGTCCAGGCGCCGAGGAGCGCGAGGCCGGCCACTGGCACGGCGCTTCCCATGAGCCTTCGCGTCCACGCAGCGGTTTTCATCGTGCCGGCTCCCTCACGCTGTCTCCAAACGCGGTACCAGGTTCTCGAACGGGCTCTTGTCGGTGGCGTTCTCGTAGGCCTCTTCCGCGGTCACCGCGCCCTTGCTCACCAGGTCGCGCAGCACTCCGCCCAGGGATTGCATGCCGAAGCGCGCCCCCGCCTGCATCACCGACTCCAGCTTGTGGCTGTTGCCGCCGCGCACGATCGTCTTCACCGCGTGGTTGTTCACCAAGACTTCGGCGGCGACGATGCGCTTGGAACCGTCGCTGTTGCGCAGCAGCTTCTGCGACACGATCATGCTCAGGCTGTCCGCCAGCATGCCGCGCACCTGCTCCTGCCGGCGCGCCGGGAAGACGTTGACGATGCGATCGATGGTCCGGGCCGCACTGCTCGTGTGCAAGCTGCCCAGGATCTGAATGCCCGTCTCGGCGGCGGTGAGCGCCAACGAGATCGCCTCGGGATCGCGCATCTCGCCCACGAGCAGCACGTCCGGATCCTCGCGCACGGCGTCGCGCAAGGCATCGGCGAGGCTCGCGGCGTGCACCTGGATCTCCCGCTGCGTCACCACGCACTTCTTGTAGGGATGCAGGAACTCGATGGGGTCTTCGAGAGTGATGATGTGTCCCTGCCGGGTCGAGTTGATGTGATCGAGCATCGCCGCTAGCGTCGTCGATTTCCCCGACCCCGTGGGCCCGGTCACCAGGATCAGGCCTTTGGGATGGGAGGTGTGCAGCTTGATCGCCGGCGGCAAGCCCAGCGACTCCAACGTCGGGATCTTGGTGGGAATGATGCGCAGCGCCGCCCCGAGGCCGTGCTGGTGCCGGTAGACGTTGACGCGGAAACGGCCGAGATCGGCGACAGAGTAGGCGAAGTCCACATGGTGGTCTCGCTCCAGGCGCTCCCGGTGTCCGCCGTCTAGGAACTCGTCGAGAATCGATTCCAGATCCTCCACCGAAAGCTCCCGGAAGCGGACGCGGTGCAGGATGCCATTGATGCGGATGCGTGGCGGTTGCCCGGACACCAAGTGCAGGTCGGAGCCGCCCTGTTTCACCGCGAGCTCGAGGAAGCTGTCGATGCGACTCATGAGGCCTCCTCGGGTACCGGCATCCGCGCGCTCTGCATCTCCGCCACTTGCCGCAGGTCGGCGCGGGTCACGTACGGCAGGAACTCGCGCTTGTCGGTGGCGCGGAGGAAGGCTTCGTCGGGATCGATGTCACCGGCGCGCACCATGGTGAGCAATGCCTGATCCATGAGCTGCATGCCGACGCGGCGCCCGGTGGCGATGGCAGAAGGGATCTGGTGCGTCTTGCCCTCGCGGACGTACTGCGCCACCGCCGAAGTGAGGACGAGCACCTCCACCACCGCCCGACGGCCGCGGCCGTCGGCGGTGCGCACCAGCTCCTGGCTCAGCACCGCCTTCAGGTTGTCCGCCAGGGTGTGGCGGATCTGCGCCTGCGCTTCGGTGGGGAAGGCATCCACCAGCCGGTGGATGGTGGGATGGGCGCCGCGGGTGTGCATGGTAGCGAGCACGAGGTGGCCGGTTTCGGAGGCCTCCACCGCGAGGGAGATGGTCTCGGCATCACGCAGCTCGCCCACCAGGATGACGTCCGGATCCTGGCGGAGCGCCGCCCGCAGGCCAGCGCTGAAGGACGGCACGTGCGTGCCCAGCTCGCGCTGCACCACCAGACACTTGTGGCTCGGGTGGACGAACTCCACCGGATCTTCGAGGGTGATGATGTTGAGATTCCGGGTCTCGTTGATCTCCGCGATCATCGCCGCCAGCGTCGTCGACTTGCCCGTCCCCGAGCCGCCGGTGACCAGGAGCAATCCGGTGCGCAGCGCGGTCATACGTGCCACCACCGGGGGCAACCCCAGGTTGGCGAGCCGTGGCACTTGCTCCGGCACCACGCGACAGACAGCAGCGAGACCGTAGTGCTGGCGGTAGACGTTGATACGGAAGCGACCCAGGCCCTCGATGGCATAGGAGAAGTCCACGGAGCCCCGCCGGTCCAGTTGCTCGGAGAGGTGGCTGGGCACAATCTCCAGCACCAACGCCTGGGTGTCCGCGGCGCTGAGCTCGTTCGCTGCCAGCTGTGTGAGCTGGCCGTCCTGCCGCACCAGCGGCGGCAAGCCCACGGTGAGATGAATGTCCGAGCAACCTTGCTCGCGCCCCATCTGCAGGAAGGCGTCGATGCGGGCCATCACGGCGCCTCCCGCGTCACGCCCATCGTCTTCAGCTCTGCATCGATCAGGGCCATGAGCTCGCGGGTGTCCCGCGGTCGCTCTTCCGGCGCCCGCGCCATGCTGCGCATGACCAACCCCACCAAGCTCGGCCGCAGTGTCGGCACCAGCCAGGCGAGGGACTCGGGATTGCCCTCGAGGTGCTGGAAGAGGATCTTCACTGGCGTCTCCGCCGAGTACGGGCGCTGGCCCGAGAGCATCTCGTACATCATGATGCCGATCGAGTAGATGTCGGCACGATGGTCGACGCGCGCATCCTGGATGAGCTCCGGCGCCATGTATTCCGGTGTGCCGATGAGAAAGCCGCTGCGTGTAAGCCGCGGTCCGAGGTTCTGCTGTGCCGAAGCCAGGCCGAAGTCGACGATCTTCGCCATGTCGCCTTCGCCGACCAGGATGTTCGCCGGCTTGATGTCGCGGTGGATGACGCCGACCTCGTGGGCGGCACCGAGCCCGGCGCAGACCTGGGCGACGAGGCACAGCGCGCGGTCGGGCTTGAGCGTGCCGTCTTCGACCAGGATGGCGCCCAGGTCCCGGCTCGGGAAGTACTCCATGGAGACCGCGTGCGCGCCGTTCAGGTCCAGGAAATCGTGGATGCGGATGACATTGCGGTGCGTGATCCGGCGGGTGAGCTTGAGCTCTTGCACGAAGCGACGGATGGCGTTCGCATCCACCGAGAGCTGCGGGTTGAGCACCTTGAGGATGATCTCCTCCTGCACCGCGTTGTCCACCACCAGATAGACGGTGCCGAAGCCGCCGGTGCCGACGCGCCGCTGCACGTGATAGCGCTCAAGAAGCAGCGTCCCCGGCGGCAGGTCGGCGAAGTTGATGGTGAAGGGCGCGCCGCCCCGCATCGCGCCGGCGGGTGGGGACACCGACCCACGCAGGACCCCGCCTGGCGAAGCGGGAATGCCCGCAGCAGCACCGCCCCTGACTCCGGAGGTCGGCAGCGGCCCCGGCGATGCGCCGGCGGGACGCGGGGCCCGGTCCGCTTCGACACGGAAGGAGGTGCCGTGGGCGCCTTCGGCCGCGGCCGGGAGCGCCGGCACCGCCTCCTTCTTCGTCGCCGGCGTGGGCGGAGCAAAGGCGCGCAGCGCCGCCACCGCCTCGCGGCGCACGTCGGCGCGTGAGGAATGCACCAGCTGCTGCAGCGTCTCGATGATGCGAGGGTCGCCGATGGCCCCGAGGGCGCGGACGCAGAGCGGCACCGTCTCGGGCACGCGCTGCATGAGAGCGAGCAGCGGGTCGATGGCGCGGGGGTCCCGGATCTTGGCGAGAGCATCGATGGAGCGCTCTCGTACCCACCAGTCGGCGTCCTCGAGAGCGCTGATGAGGAAAGGCACCGCTTTCACCGACGGGATGGTGATGAGGATCTCGACGGCATAGCGCCGGACGAACTCCTCCGGGTCGTGCATCAGGCCGAGCACCGCATCTACGACCTTCTCGCCCCCGAGGGCGCCGAGGGCGTCGGCAGCACGGACGCGAACCCACCAATCGGCGTCGTTGAGCGCCCGGAGCAAGTCCTGAATGGCCTCGGTCGTAGCCACCGCGTTCAGCACCTCGACCGCGCCCCGGCGGGCTTGCTCGGATTCGTCGGTCAACACGGAAAGCAGATGCGGCACCGCCGAAGCATCGCCGAAGTCGATGAGGGCATCGATGGCTTCGGTCTGCACCTTCAGATCCGCATCGCGCAGCGAGGCCGCGAGCGCCGGGATGGCGCTCTTGGCGCGCAGGCCGTGCAGCCCCTTCACCGCCGCCAGGCGGACGCTGCGGTTCTCGTCGGCGAGAGCGCGTCCGAGTCCTTGCACCACGGCGGGGGCGTTGAAGCGCGACAGCAACTCCACCGCCCGATGCCGCACCCACCAATCCTCGTGTTCGATGAGGGGGACGAGCTGCGGCGCCAGCTCCGGGGTCAGAGCGCGATCGAGGACACGGAAGAGCAGGGTCCGCCCGTCCTTGTCGAGAGCGGTGAACACCGCCAGCACCTCGCGCGGGCGGATCGAAGCAGCGCGGGCTTCGAGCACCGCGGCCAGCAGCGGCTTCGGGATGCTGGGGTCGGTGAGGAAGGTGAGGAGCGCCGCCGGTCGATAGCGCCGGGCGGTGGAGAGCACGTGGCTCATGCCGGAGACGATGGCGGGGTTCGGCGAGGCGAGAGCCTGGACGTAGAGCCCCACCGTGTCATCGTGGAGCAGCTGCTCGAGGACTTCGAGGGCGGCAGGGCGCGCTTCGGCGTGGCCGAGGCAGCCGAGCATGGACTCGATGGCGGCGGGGCCGACGGCTACGAGTTGCTGTTTCGCTGTCTCCAGCTCCTGCCGGGGAAGGCTCCGCGCCATCTTGAGGCGCTGCACGAGCCTGTCGACCTTGAGCTTCTGGACGATGTTCATCGTTCCCGAATCTTCGGGCCGGGGGGCGCGGCGAGCCTTCCGGACGGGTGTTTCCGTACCGCTCTAGTGGACGAAGATCCAGGTCGCCGCCACGCCCACTGCGACTCCGAGCACGAAGGAAAACAGGGCGACGCCGAACACCTGCCCTGAAGGGGCGCCACTGGGTTGCCGGACCGGGGCCGGAGCCACGACCGGTTCCTCCACCGGCGCCGCGTCGCGCTGGCGCGCCCGCGCCATCATGTCGTCGAGCTCGGCGCTGGAGAGGACCGTGGTTCCTTGGAACGTGGTGGGCGACACGGCCTTGCTGTCCCCTGACGTGCTCCGCCGATCGCTTTCGTAGGCGATCCAAAGCGAAAACTTGCCGACCCGCAGCACGTCCTCGTTCCGGAGCAGCGCCTTGCGGATGGGTTCGTCGTTGAGAAAGGTGCCGTTGGCGCTTTCCAGGTCCTCGGCGTAGTAACCCGCGGCGGTCTTTTCCAGGCGCAGGTGATGGCGAGAGATGCCCGGGTTGTCCAGGTGGATGTCCGATTCCGGGTCGCGGCCGACGGTGACGACGTCCTTCTGGAAGGTACAGACCTTGAGAGGTCGACCCATGAGGGAGAGGCGGATCTTGAGAACCTCGCCGCCGGTCTGCGACCTCTGGCCGGTCCCCTTGCCGATCTGGCTGTCCATGTTCTTCCGCGCACCTGCCCGACGAGACCGCATGGAGAAACAGAGACACTCGCTCTCGCTGCCTGGGGAGCAAGAAGAGGACCACGGCGGGAGCAGCATGGGGATCGCAGGGGAAGCGCACCGGATTCCAGGACCCGAGGAGGTCGAACTCGTCGCGCGGAATCGACGGCAGGCGTCTTCGACTCCGCGGTGACCGATGCACGTCGCAAGAAACGACGCGGTCCGAACCGGTGGTGTGATGGCGGCTACTTCACGAGAACGAGCTTCTGCGTGTGCCAGCCATCTGCGGCGCGGAGCCGGGCGATGTAGTGCCCACTCGCCACGGGCGTGCCGCTCTCGTCGCGCCCGTCCCAGACGACTTCGCCGGCAATTTGGCCGCGAGCCGCGGCAGGGAAGTGCCGGATCACGCGTCCTCTCGGATCGAGGATGTCGAGCAGCGCCGGCTCCAGCGTAGCGAGCTCGTAGCGGAGGATGACGCGAGGGTTGAACGGATTCGGCTGCGGCGGCAGGAGGCGCGTGCGGTGCAGCGGCGTTTGGAGCGTGAGCGAGCGTGTCGTGACCAGCCTCCACGAGCCGTCGTTCTCCCGATGGGAGAGGTTGTAGCGGACCGAGGCCGCGGTGCGTAGCGCGGGGGAACGATCCCTGGCCACGAAGGAACGCTCGTTGTCCGCTTCGACGGGAACGTTCCAGGCGGCACCGGATACGCTGGCCGCGAGGCGGAAGTCGGCGGCAAGCGAAGGTTCCTGGACGCGCCAGTGCAGCGAGACGCCGTCCGCTTCGAGGCGGGCGGAAAAGTCGGTGAGGAAAACCGGTGTGATCACGCACTGCGCCGGCACGAGGCGCAAACCCCCTTCGTTATCGGCGAGGAAAACGTGGACGTCCACCGCCACACCTGTAGCCACTCCCGGTGTGTCGAGAGAGCCCACGTGCACCGGTGCCGCTGGGTTCGCGATGTCGATCACCTCGAGGCCCGCGTTTTGGCAAGCCACGTAGGCGAAATCTCCCGCGATGACGATGTCGGTGGCGATCCCACACGTGGGTGCACTCGCGACCCAGACCGGCGCCGTCACACTGGAGATGTCGATCACCTGCAGGCCTGCGAAACCGTCGGCGACGAAGGCATGGTCGCCAGCGAGAGCGATTCCCGTGGCGTCGCCCGGCGTGTCGAGGGCGCCGACGATCGCTGGCGCCGCCGGATCCTGGACGTCGACGACCTGCAGCCCCTCCCAGCTGTCGGCGACGAAGGCGTAGCCGCCCGCGAGGGCGACATCGGCGGCGCTCCCCGGCGTGTTGGCGGC
This sequence comes from Candidatus Krumholzibacteriia bacterium, assembly GCA_035649275.1. Lineage (NCBI taxonomy): Bacteria > Candidatus Krumholzibacteriota > Candidatus Krumholzibacteriia > Candidatus Krumholzibacteriia bacterium. The sequence goes on along the minus strand of DASRJW010000048.1, from coordinate 1,031 downwards.
GCCGACGATCTGTGGCGAGGCGGGAACGCCGGCGAAGACCACCTGCAACCCCGATTCTCCGTCGGCGACGTAGGCGTGCGAGCCGGCGACGGCGACGCTGAGGGCCTGGTCCGGCGTGTCCACGGAGCCGAGGATCGCTGCCGCTGTGGGCACACTGATGTCCACGATGCGGAGCCCCGGCAAACCATCCGCCACGTAGGCGCGATCCGCTGCGGCGGTGACCGCGATGGCCTCGCCCGAGGTGGCGACCGAGCGCACGAGCTGCGGCGCGGCGGGGTTCGTGACGTCCACGACGCGCAAGCCGAAGTTCGCTTCGGCGACGTAGGCGTAGGAGCCCTGGGCCGACACGCTGCCCGCGAAGCCGGGGAGGGCGAGGCTACCGAGGCTCGGGACAAGGGCCGTGTTGCTGACGTCGAACAAGTGCAGTCCGACCGACGGGTCGGTGACGCACGCGAGAGTGCCGCTCACCGCCACGCCCAAGGCGCTGCCGCGCGTGCCGGCGGTGCCCACGAGCTGCGGGGCAGCCGGGTTCGTGACCTCGAGGATCAGGAGGCCGGCAGTCAGGTCGGTGACGAAAGCATGAGCACCGGAGACGGCGACGTCCATGGCGGTGTCCGGCGTCCCGAGGGCACCCACGACCTGAGGCGAGGTTGGAGTGGTGATGTCGATCACCTGCAGGCCCGCGGCCTGGTCCGCCACGTAGGCGTGGTCCCCCGCGAGGGCGATGGCGTTGGCGTAGCCCGGCGTGTCCGCCGCACCGATGATGGTGGGCGCGGTGGGGGTGGCGACGTCGACGACCTGCAATCCCGAAGCGCCGTTGGCGAGGAAGGCGAGTGTGCCGGCGACCTCCACGTCCCAGGTGAAGTCGGGCGGATCCACGGTGCCGACGATGCGCGGCGCGGCGGGATTACTGACGTCGACGACTTGCAACCCCGCGTAGCGGTCGGCGACGTAGGCGTGCGTGCCGGAGACGGCGACGCTGGTGGCGTAGCCCGGCGTGTCCACCGTACCCACGAACTGGGGGGAGGCAG
>DASRJW010000047.1 GCA_035649275.1 Candidatus Krumholzibacteriia bacterium | reverse complement strand
GATCTGCACCTCGGCTTCGCAGTCGACAAGCCCATGGATCGCTTCGGCCCCGAATGGGTGGGCCACGCGGAAAAGCTCGCCGCCCGCTGGCGGGAGCGCGTCCGCGACACCGACACCGTCCTCGTCTGTGGCGATACCTCTTGGGCCATGCGTCTCGACGAGGCGCGGCCCGATCTCGAGTTCGTCGGTGCTCTTCCGGGCCGCAAGATCCTGCTCAAAGGCAACCACGATTACTGGTGGGGGAGCCTGAGGAAGCTGCGCCAAGCGCTTCCTCCCAGCATCGTGCCCCTGCAGAAGGACTGCATCGCCGTCGAGGGCTGGCAAGTCTGCGGCAGTCGTGGCTGGCTCTTGCCGAGCCCCGAGACCACGCCGGAAGACGCCGGCATTTTCGCCCGCGAGCTCGGCCGCCTGCGGCTGTCTCTGCAGGCGGCACGCGGGGAAGGTCCACGGCTCGCCATGCTGCACTACCCGCCGTACGCGGTCGCCACCGGCAGCTCGCCGGTTCTCGATCTGCTCCTGGAGTTCGGCGTGCGTCTCTGCGTCTACGGTCACCTGCATGCGGTGCCGCCGGGCAGCTATCCCGAGGGCATGCATCGTGGGATCGAGTTCCACTGCGTCTCCCTCGATCTCGTCGACTTCGCGCCGCGTTGCCTGGTGACGGGCGGTGCCGTTGCCAGCCCCAGGAGCAGGGAGTAGACTGCCGAGCGTCTTTCCACCGTCGCACTGGAGGCCAGCGTGTCTCTGCGAGGCCGCAGTTTCATCTCCATGCACGATTTCGACGCGGAAGAGATCGCCACCATGCTCCGCGTCGCCACCCGTTTGAAGGACGAGCTCCGCGCCGGCAAGGAGCATCGCCTGCTCCGCGGCCGCACCCTCGGGATGATCTTCCAGAAGAACTCGACGCGTACCCGGGTGTCCTTCGAAGTAGGCATGGGCCAGCTGGGGGGACAGGCGCTCTTCCTTTCCAGCCAAGATTTGCAGCTCAACCGCGGCGAGACCATCGCGGACACGGCGCGCGTGCTCGGGCGCTACCTGGACGGCATCATGGCCCGGACCTATGCACACGCCGATGTCGAGGACCTGGCGCGCTACAGCGGCGTGCCCGTGATCAACGGCCTCTCGGATTTGCTGCATCCGTGCCAGGGGCTGGCGGATCTCATGACCATCCAGGAGAAGAAAGGACGTCTCGCCGGCATCAAGCTCGCCTACATGGGGGATTCGAACAACGTCACCCACTCGCTGCTGCAGGCGGGGGCTCTCATGGGCATGCAGGTGCGCGTCGGCTCGCCGGCCGGCTACCAGCCGCGGCCCGACATCCTGGCGCAAGCCCACGCGCTCGCGGCGCGAAGCGGCGCCGAGATCCGCGTCGTCGAAGATCCCGTGGCCGCGGTGCGCGGCGCCGACGTGATCTACACCGACACCTGGGCGAGCATGGGGCAGGAAGCGGAGCACGACCAACGAGTTCGGCTCTTCCGGCCGTACCAGGTGGACGCGGCACTCATGGCGCAGGCGGCGCCGGACGCCCTCTTCATGCACTGCCTGCCGGCGCACCGCGGCGAGGAAGTGACCGACCAGGTCATGGACGGGCCGCACTCGGTGATCTTCGATCAGGCGGAGAACCGGCTGCACGCGCAGAAGGCGATTCTGGCGCTGATCATGCGTTGAGGGCGGAGCGGAGCACCTGCGCCAGCGTCGGCTCCGAGCCGTTGTCGTCGAGCTCGTAGGTGACGCGGACGCTGGGTTTCTCGAGGCGCACGATACGGCGCAGGTCGATGGGCGTCGCCACGATGACGGCGTCGCAATCCACCCGATTGATCGTCGCCTCCAGATCGCGGATCTGGCCGTCGCCGTAACCCATGGCCGGGATGAGCCGGCCGATCTCGGGGTAGTGACGGAAGGTGTCGGCGAGGGAGCCGACCAGGTAGGGGCGGGGATCGACGGGTTGGGCGCCGTGCGCTTGGGCCGCCAAGATGCCGGCTCCGTACTTCATGCCGCCGTGGGTGAGCGTGGGGCCATCCTCGATGACGACCACCCGGCGGCCGCGGATCCACTCGGGGTGGTCGACGCCGATGGGGCTGCGGGCGTAGAGGCGCGTCGCCCGCGGATTCACGCGCTGGATGTTGGCCTCGATGCGCTCCACGTTGCCCGCGGGCGCCGAGTCCATCTTGTTGAAGAGGATCACGTGGGCGAGCTCGAGATTCTCCCGCCCGGGATAGTAGGAAACCTCGTGTCCCGGACGATGCGGATCCACCAGAGTGATGTGCAGTGTCGGCCGGAAGAAGGGCGTGTCGTTGTTGCCCCCGTCCCAGACCAGGACATCCGCCTCCGCCGCTGCGGCGGCGAGGATGGCGGCGTAGTCCACTCCGGCGTAGACGACGGCGCCGTTGCGCAGGTGCGGCTCGTACTCCTCCATCTCCTCGATCGTGCACTGCTGCGCCTCGAGATCGGCGATGGAGGCGAAGCGTTGCAGGCGCTGCGCCTCCAGGTCGCCGTAAGGCATCGGATGGCGAACGACGACGACGCGCTTGCCGAGGTCGCGCAGCACCTGCAGGACCCGCCGGCTCGTCTGACTCTTGCCGCAGCCGGTGCGGACGGCGCACACCGCCACCACCGGGCGGGTCGTCTCCAGCATGAGGGCGCGCGGATCGGGAGTGTGGAAGCGCGCGCCAGCTGCCTCGACGCGGCGGCGGCGCTCCTCGACGTACTCGTAGGAGACATCGCTGTAAGCGAAGACGACTTCCTCGATGCGATGGTGGCGAATGAGAGCCTCGAGCCGGGCTTCCGGCTCGATGGGGATGCCCTCGGGATAGCCAGGCCCAGCCAGCGACGCCGGATAGCGCCGTGTGTCGATGCCGGGGATCTGCGTCGCCGTGAAGCACTCCACGCGCTCTTCCGCCCGCCCGCGGTAGAGCGTGTTGAAGACGTGGAAGTCCTTGCCGGCGGCGCCCATGATGAGCGTGCGTCGGGGCATCCGTACTCCATTCGTCGCGCCGGAAGAGGCAATCCGGATGCCGGAAGAGGCGGGACGACGGCGCACACCGCACACACCGGCGGCGCCCTTCCTGGATGCTAGGTCGCGCTCGTGGAGCGCACAAGGGAGCGAGATTGAACTCGAAGCAGCATCCCGAAATAATTGTCGGTACGTTGGTTACGAGTGAATCGTGGGGTGAAGTTGGCTTGACCGGCTGTGTCACCTCTCCTTATAATCTCGCAGCCGCACGGCACCCCCACGCCTGCAGCCCGCCCCTGGGCACGGAGAGCCTCGATGTCGAGACATAGCTGGCGGGATCGTGCCGGGACTGTGGCGTTCCTGCTCGTCCTGCCGGTCGCCGTTTCCGCACAGGATTGGCGCGTGGTCTCCGAAGCCGTGGACGGCTCGCTACTCCGCCTGGAAGTACGGCTGCCGCCGCCGCTCCGGCTCGAGCAGGACCTCGACGGCGTCCCCTTCACGAGCTTCCATGTACCCGACGCCAGTGCCGCCGGCTCCCCCGGTGCCCCCGACCTCCCGGTCCTGTCGCGCTTGCTGGCATTGCCCCCTGGAGGCGAGGCGTCGCTGCAAGTTCTCGAGGTGGAAGCGGACGACGAAGAGGACGTGCGCATCCTGCCGCGCGCCTTCGAGGGCGTCTCCTATGGCGAAGGCGGGTCGCCGGAAAAGCCGAGCACGGGAATGGCGGAGACGTGGTTGGCCTACGATGCAGCGGCTTACGTCAAGGATGGGCCGAGAACGCAGCCGGCAACGCTCGGTCCGAGCGGGATGCTGCGCCACCAGCGGGTGGCGCGTCTCGAAGTGTGGCCGATTCTCTACGATCCGCACACACGCCATCTCCGTATCGTGCGCCGGCTCGTGCTCGAGGTGCGTTTCCGCGGCGCGCGCGCCGTCGACCCCCAGGCCGCCCTCGCCTTCCAGCTCACGCCGCGCCCATGGCAGCAGATCTATGATGCCGTCCTGCTGAACGACCGGAGCGCCCGTCGCTGGCTGCAAGCGCCGCGACGGGCCGAACGACTGGGCAAACCGCTGGCGAGCGGCATGCTGCGGCCGGGGCTTCTCAACGAGGAGCAATGGAAGATCCGCGCCGGGAGCACCGGGCCGCTCCGCGTCCCGGCGGCGGTGCTCCTCGACGCCGGTTTTCCGGACGGCACGCCGATCGACCGGCTCCGCCTGGTGCTCCAGCGCTTCGATCCGGCGGCACCCCTCGAGCCTCGCATTCTGGAGATTCCGCTGCAGATGGAGGATGACGGCGACGGCCTCTTCCGCCTCGGCGACAGCTTCGTTTTCTATGCCGAGCATCCGCGTGACGACGCCACCGCAGGGGAGCACGCGGCGAACTATTCCGCCACCAACGTCTACTGGCTCTCCGTGACCCTGACCGGCATACCGGCACGCATGCCGGTGCGGACTCCGCTCCCGTTGCCCCCACCGGGGCCGGCGCAGTTCGCCCAGGAGATCGTCATCGAAGAGGACCGGGTGCTGAACCTGTGGTTTTTCGGTGACGACGCAGAGATGTATTTCCTCCTCGACCAAGCTGCCGTCCCCTCGGAGGCCTTGTGGAGAACGAATGCACCAGGCCGCGCCGCCGGGTCGGACCTGCAGATCTGCCTCGACACCCAGCAGGACTGGCTGCAGCGTTACTTCTCCGTGTCGGCGCAATTCCAGAGCGGCACGCGTGTCGCTCTCGGGAGCTCCACGGGCATCATCCCGCCGGGCCAACCGCCGGTGCCGGTGATCACCCTCTGCGGCACCGTTCCAGCCGCACAGGTCGAGCCCGGCGACTTCACCGTCGTCGTGACGCCGCTCGTGCCCCCTGGACCGCCCGATGGATTCCAGGACAAATCGCCCTTCGTCGACCGGATCGTGCTCCGCTACCAGGCCGATTACCTCGCCAGCGGGGATCGCCTGCGCTGCACGAGCGGCGGGGCCGCCGGGCCCACGGCCTTCAGCATCGCTGGGTTCAGCGGCCAGCCTCTTCTTGCCCTCGACGTCACCGACCCCAAGGCTCCGGCCTGGTTCGATCTCACCGGTGCGCTCGCGGGCAACACGCTCACCCTCACCGACGACGTGCCTGCCGGTTCGACCAGGGTTTATCAGGTGGCGCCGCGGGCCGGCATTCCCATGCTGGCGGCAACCGACGTGGAGCACGACACGCCGGATCCGATCCTCGACGAGCTGGATCCGAACTCCGCGGTTTCCTACGACGCCCTGGTGGTGGCTCACGACAGCTTCGCCGACGACCCGAAGCTCCTGGAGTGGAAAGCCTTTCGCGAGTCCCAGGGGGTGCGCATCCGAATCGTGCGGACGAGCGACGCCTACGACGCCTTCAACGGCGGCCTCGCGCACTACGACGGGATCTACCAGCTGATCCATGCCGCTTACCAGAACTGGGGCATCGCCTACGTGCTCCTCGTCGGCGACGGCAGCGAGGATGCCATCCGCGTCCGGCCCACGAGCGGCCCGAACCTGGTGCCGGACCGGCAACGCTATTTCCTCGTCACCGCCTCGGGCGGCGGCGGCAACGAGTACCGCAACGACCTCTATGAGCGCCACTACGCCAAGATGGACGGGGAGGGCGACTCTTTCCCCGATCTCCTCCTCGGCCGCTGGCCGGCGAGCGATGCGCAGGACCTACACAACATCGTGGACAAGACGCTTCTCTACGAGAGGCCAGCCGCTGGCGACGACGGCAAGTGGCGCAAGCGGGTGGTGCTCTTCTCCGACGACGAGTGGATACGGCGGAACCGGCCGCCCACCCCGGGGCTCGCGCACATCCGCGGCTGCGAGGAGTGGGAGTTCTTCCGCAGCATCCGGCGCTGCTGTGGGACGGTGAACAACGCTTTCCCCGGAGATCTGCACTGTGTGCCCTTCTACCTGAACGAGTTCAGCAACAAGCTGGCGGAGCCGCCGTGGAATACTCCGGAGCACACCGCCTGGCCCATCGACGCTCTGCCCTATCCTGGCTACCCCCAACCCTGCGAGAGCAATCCGAATTACACCGGCAAGCACGTCGGTTCGAACGAGTTTCAGTTCTACATCAACCCCACCGGCACGGCGCTCACCGACTCCATCGGCGAAGGAGCGCTCTTCTTCGCCCTGCAGTCCCATGCCAAC
>DASRJW010000046.1 GCA_035649275.1 Candidatus Krumholzibacteriia bacterium | reverse complement strand
GATGTCCTCCTCTTCCCGGCCATGCGGCCCGAAGCCGCCGGCGAGGGCCCCGCCGGCGACGCCTAGGAAGGACAGCGTGCACTACTCCTGGAAGGTCGGGTTCCGCTACCTGCAGCCGCGGCGGCGGCATTTCCTCATCTCCGTCCTCACCTTGATCGCCACCACCGGGGTCATCTTCGCGGTGGCGGCGCCGCAGATCACCCTCTCGGTGATGAACGGCTTCGAGACCGAAGTGCGCCGGCGCGTGGTCAACACCAACTACCACGTCATCGTGCTGTCCCAGAAACCGTTCACCGACCACGCGGAGACCATGGAGCGCCTCAGCCGGCTGCCCGACGTGGTGGCCCAATCGCCTTTCGTACGTCGTGAAGCGGTGCTGGCTCTCGGCAGCGGCGCCCGGCTCACCCAGCGCTTGCACGGCTGCATCGTCCTCGGCATCGAGCCGGCGAAGGAAGCGCAGACCACCCGGGTGATGCAGACGATCAAGCCGGACTTCGTGGGCTTCGACACCACGCTCTTCGACGCCGTGGACGCCCGTCACTATCCGGGCATCGTCCTCGGCTTCGAGCTGGGCCGCGATCTCGGCGCCAGCCTGGGCGACGTGGTCACCCTCGGGGCGATGAAGGACATCCCGCCGGAACAGCGAGGTTTGGAGAAGCTGGACTTCAACCGCAGGGACTTCCGCGTCGTCGGCTTCCTCAACTCCGGCTTCTACGAGTTCGATTCCCAGATGGCCTACATCGACCTCACGGAGTCCCAGGACTTCTTCGGCTTCGAGGGCCGTGTCTACGGCATCGGCGTCCGGGTGCGCGACTACATGGAGGCCGACCGGGCGGCGGCGCGCCTCGACACGGAGTTCGGCATGCCGTACTACACCAACAACTGGATTTCCATGTTCCGCAACATCTTCACCTGGATGGAAACGGAACGGAAGCTCATGTTCCTCCTCTTCGTGCTCATCATCTCCATCGCCGTGATCACCGTGGTCGGCATGTTGACGATGATCGTGATGGAAAAGCGCAAGGCCATCGGCATCCTCAAGGGCATGGGGGCCACGCGAGCGGGGATCATGAGCATCTTCGTCATCCACGGCACCACCATCGGCGTCCTCGGCGCCGTGCTCGGCAGCGGCCTCGGCTGGCTCGGCTGCCAACTGGTGGACCGCATCGGCATCGCCCTGCCCGGGGACGTCTACATCATCGACAGCCTCCCCGTGGCCATGCGTCCCGACGATTTCCTCCTCGTCTCGCTGGCGGCGGTGCTCCTCTCCTTTGCCGCCACCCTCTATCCCAGCTGGGAGGCGGCCCGCCTGGACCCGATCGAGGCCATCCGCTATGAGTAGCCCCGGCTTGCGGACCCGCGCGAGCCCGGCGTAGATTCTCGTTGTGGAGGCAACCTGGCGTGACAGCGGTACTTAGGGCGTCGGATCTGAGCAAGACCTTCGGCCGCTTGCCGTCCCAGGTGGAGGTCCTCCGGGGCGCCTCGCTGGAGATCGAACGCGGCGAGCTGGTGGCGGTGGCGGGGAGCTCGGGGAGCGGCAAGAGCACGCTCCTGCACATCCTGGGCGGCCTCATGCACCCGGACGCCGGGCGCGTGGAGCTGGGTGGCGAGGATCTCTACGCCCTCGGCGACCGGCAGCGGGCGCACCGGCGCAGCCGGCGGGTGGGCTTCGTCTTCCAGATGCACCACCTGCTGCCCGAGTTCACCGCCCTGGAGAACGTGGTGCTGCCGGCCCTCATCGCCAAAGAGCGCGAAACCACGGCGCGCGCCCGGGCGTTGGAGCTCCTGGAAGCGATGGGCATCGCCGGGCGCGCCCGGCACAAGCCTGGGGAACTCTCGGGCGGCGAGCAGCAGCGTGTCGCCGTGGCCCGCGCCCTGGTGAACATGCCCGAGGTCGTCCTCGCCGACGAGCCCTCGGGCAATCTGGACCGGGACAGCAGCGAGGCCTTGCTGCGGCTCCTGGAGCAGCTATCGCGGGAACGCCACCAGGCCTTTCTGGTCGCCACCCACAGCCCGAGCTTGGCACGGCGGGCGCAACGCACCCTGGTGTTGAGCGAAGGCGTGCTGCGGCCCTTGCAGCAGTTGGAGACCGTCCTGTGAGCGACAAGGCACTGTGCGAACTGTGCGAGAAGAACCCCGCCTCGGTGCACTACACCGAGATTGCCGAGGCCCGGGTCGCCAAACTCTTCATCTGCAGGGGCTGCGCCGAAGAGCGCGGACTCCTCGAGGAAGGGCCGGACGTGGACCAGCTGCTCTCTTCTCTCGCCAAGCCGGAGAGCGAGAGCGCGCCGCCGGCGCCGGCCTTGCGCTGCAGCCGCTGCGGGCTCACCTTCGCCCAGTTCCAAGAGCGCGGCCGTCTCGGCTGTCCGAGCTGCTACGCCGGCTTCGGCGAATCGCTGCTCAAGTTGTTGCAAGAGATCCACCGGCAGACGCGGCACACCGGCCGCCGCCCCGGCGGCAGCGCTGTCGGCGGGGAGAAGCGCGAACGTCTGGGACATCTGCGCCGCGAGCTCGAGCTCGCCGTGCGCACCGAGGACTACGAACGCGCGGCGCGACTGCGGGACGACATCCGGGCCACCGAGAGCGGCGCGGTGCTCCCGGCGCCGGCGGCGCCCGCGGCAGGCCCGAGCGCTGCCCGCTCGGTGAGCGAGCTGGTGCGCCGCCCCAGCGTATGGCTGCGCGGCGAGGGTCCGGAACAGGAGATCGTCCTTTCCACCCGCATCCGCCTCGCCCGCAATCTGGCGGACCGCGTCTTCCCCCAAGGTGCCGGGCCGGAGGCACGGGCCGCGGCGCTGCGGGAAATCCTGGCCCGCACTGAAGCGCTCGGCCTGGAGAGCGGCGAGCTGCGCCTGGTGCTGGCGCCGCTGCAACCGGTGGAGCGCCGCATCCTGGGGGAGCGCCAGCTCTTGAGCCAGGAGGTGGTGGACGCGCCGGCGGAGCGCGGCGTCGTCATCGCCGGCGACGAGAGCGTCTCCTTCATCATCAACGAGGAAGACCATATGCGCCTCCAGGCGCTGTGCAGCGGCCTCGACCTGGAGCGCGCCCAAAGCGCGGCGACGCGGCTGGAGGCGTCCTTGGAGGAACGCCTGGAGTTCGCCTTCGACGACGGCCTCGGTTTCCTCACCGCCTGTCCCACCAACACCGGGACGGGCATGCGTGCCTCGGTGCTCCTGCACCTGCCGGGGTTGGTACTGGACAACCGCATGGAGGGCGAGCTGGCAGCGCTGCACCGTCTTGGCGTCACCGTGCGGGGTTATCACGGCGAGGGTTCGGCGGCGCTGGGGAATTTCTTCCAGGTCTCCAACGCTCTCACCCTGGGACTGCGGGAGGAGGAGATCCTGGAACGTCTCGAAGGTGTCACCCACGATCTCATCGTCAAGGAGAAGCAGAGTCAGGAAGCGCTCCTGTCCAGGGCACGGAGCTTGCTCGAAGACCGCATCTGGCGTTCCTACGGGATCTTGCGCCACGCGCGCAAGCTCAACGCGCAAGAGACCCTGCAGCACGCTTCCATGTTGCGTCTCGGTGCGAGCACAGGCATCCTGGATCTGTCGCGGCAGGTGCTGACGGAGATCCTGACCTTGGGACAGGAAGCGCACACGGAATTGCTCGCAGGCAGCGACGGTGACGCGGTGCAGCGCAGCATCTGGCGCGCCGCGGCCATTCGCAAGCGACTCGAGGGCTCGCAGAACTGACGGCGCCGGTGGTATAGTGACGCGGCTGCGCGGAGGCAGGCGATGAACGATCGATTCACCGAACGGGTCAAGAAGGTCCTGTTCCTGGCACGCGACGAGGCGGGCCGCCTGCAGCACGACTACATCGGCACCGAGCACTTCCTCCTCGGGATCGTCCGCGAGGGCGAGGGCATTGCCGCCAAGGTGCTGCAGAACCTGGGGCTCTCCTTCGAGCAGATCCAGCAGGCGATCGAGAAGATGGTGGCGCCGAGCGGCGGCACGCTGACCATCGGCGAGATCCCCTTCACGCCGCGGGCGAAGCGCGTCCTCGAGCTCTCCGTCGAGGAGGCCCGCCTGCTCGGGCACAACTACATCGGCACCGAGCACCTGCTGCTCGGCCTCATCCGCGAGGGCGAAGGTGTGGCCGCCCGGGTGCTCATCGAGCTGGGCGCCGACCGCAAGCGCGTGCGCGAGGAGACCCTGAAGCTGCTGGGCGGCATCGGCACCACCCAGCGCAGCAGCGCCAAGAAGGAAAAGCGCGAGACCCCGGCGCTCGATCAGTTCGGCCGCGACCTCACCACCCTGGCCGGGGAATCCAAGCTGGATCCGGTCATCGGGCGGGAGAAGGAGATCGAGCGGGTCATCCAGGTGCTCTCCCGGCGCAAGAAAAACAACCCCGCCCTCATCGGCGAGCCCGGCGTAGGCAAGACCGCCATCGTCGAGGGCCTGGCGCAACGCATCGTCGGCGGCCAGGTGCCGGAGGTCCTCAAGGACCGCAAGCTGGTGACGCTGGATCTGGCATCCGTCGTCGCTGGAACGAAATACCGCGGCCAGTTCGAGGAACGACTGAAGGCGGTGATGAACGAGATCCGGGAGTCCGAGGACGTCATCATCTTCATCGACGAGTTGCACACGATCGTCGGCGCCGGCGGGGCCGAGGGCGCCATCGACGCCTCCAACATGCTGAAGCCGGCGCTGGCCCGGGGCGAGTTGCAGTGCATCGGGGCGACGACGCTGGACGAGTACCGCAAGTACATCGAGAAGGATGGCGCCCTGGAGCGGCGCTTCCAGCCCATCTTCGTCAACCCGCCGACGGAAGAGGAGACGATCAAGATCATTTTCGGGCTGCGGGACAAGTACGAGGCCCACCATCGCGCCAAGATCACCGACGCTGCTGTGGTCGCCGCCGTGAGCCTGTCGCAGCGCTACATCAACGACCGTTTCCTGCCCGACAAAGCCATCGATGTCATCGACGAGGCCGGATCGCGGGCGCGCTTGTCGATCAGCAGCGTGCCCACCGGGGTGCGCGAGCTGGAGCAGCGCATCGAACAGGTGTCGAAGGAGAAGGAGTCCTGCATCCAGGCGCAGGAGTTCGAGAAGGCGGCGAGCTACCGCGACCGGGAAAAGGAGCTGCGCGAGCGGCTGCGGCAGATCCAGGACGAGTGGAAGGAGAAGCGCAAGGAGCAGGAGGCGATCGTCGACGAGAGGGACATCGCCACCGTGGTCGGCGAGATGACCGGCATCCCCATCGCCAGCGTCGCCGAGGGCGAAACGGAGAAGCTCCTGCGCATGGAGGACGAGTTGCGCAAGCGCATCATCGGCCAGGAGGACGCGGTGCACGCCGTCTCCCGCGCCGTGCGCCGCAACCGCGCCGGCCTGCGCAACCCGCGGCGCCCCATCGGTTCCTTCATCTTCCTCGGCCCCACCGGGGTGGGGAAGACGGAGATGGCCAAGGTGCTGGCACGCTTCCTCTTCGACGACGAGGATGCGATGATCCGGGTGGACATGTCGGAGTACATGGAGAAGTTCGCGGTGAGCCGCCTCATCGGCGCGCCCCCGGGGTACGTGGGTTACGACGAGGGCGGCCAGCTCACCGAGAAGGTGCGCCGCAAGCCCTATTCCGTCGTGCTCCTCGACGAGATCGAGAAGGCCCACCCGGACGTCTACAACATCCTGCTCCAGGTGATCGAGGACGGGCAGCTCACCGACAGCTTCGGGCGCCGGGTGGACTTCAAGAACACCGTCCTCATCATGACCTCCAACGTGGGGGCGCGGCAGCTCAAGGCGGGCGGCGGCCTCGGCTTCGGCAAGGAGGAAGGCGAAGCCTTCAGCGACATGAGCGGCAAGATGAAGGACGAGATGCGAAAGATCTTCAACCCCGAGTTCCTGAACCGCATCGACGAGACCATCATCTTCAAGCCCCTCGGCCGGCCGGAGATGCAGCAGATCCTCCAGATCATGCGCACCGACCTCGAACGGCGGCTGAGCGACCTGGACATCCATTTCGAGTTCACCCAGGCAGCGGAGGAGTTCCTCATCTCCCAGGGCTTCGACACCAACCTGGGGGCGCGGCCCTTGCGGCGCGCCCTGCAGTCCTACCTCGAGGACCCGCTCTCGGAGCGCATGCTCCGCGGCGAGCTCGCCCGGGGCGGCAAGGTGCGGATCGATGCCGGGGACAACAAGCTGCTCTTCGAGGTAGAAGGTACGGGCGTCACCCCTTAGGGGGCGCCAGGACGCGACACAGGGCCCGTGGCACCCTCCCTAGGGGGGGGCCTGGGCCCTTTTTGCTTCTGTCCTTCCGACCGCCTCCTGGTTACCTTGGGGGGCGGACAGCGGCCCCCGGGGTCTCTGGAGAGAGGTCGATGCGAGAGCGCAAGTTCCTGGAAAAGAATGGCTTGCTGCATCGCTGCGGGCTCGCGGCGGGAGCTCTGGTGCTCTGCGCCGGCGCCGCCGCGTCGCAACCGGCCCGCCCCGATTCGGTGCCTGCCTCGCCGGCGCCGCCACCCTCGGCGCCGACGCAAGCCCCGACGCCGCTGCCTCCGGCTGCGGAGCCAGCGCCTTCCAACCTGCTCCGGCCCTCGGTGCCGTCGGTGTCGGGCGTGCCGCCGGTGCTCCGGGTCGAGGTGGAAGGCAACGTCAAGGTGCCGAAGGAAACGGTGCTGCAATGGTTCGCTGTCCGCCCCGGGGATCCCTTCGATCCGCGGCGTTTGGCCCGGGCGGTGGAGGAGCTCACCAAGAAGGGTCGCTTCGCCGACGTGCGGGTGGAAGGGGAAGAGGCGGAAGGCGGCGTGATCCTCTACGTCACGGTGCAGGAGTTCCCGCGGCTCTCCCAGGTGCGCTTCGAAGGTCTCGACGCTCTCAAGGAATCCGATCTGCGGGCGGCGGTGAGCCTCAGTGCCGGCAGCTTCGTCGCGCCCTGGCAGCGCCAGCGCGACCGCGACAAGATCCTGGAAACCTACCGGGACAAGGGCTACCAGAGCGCTGGGGTGCGCGACACGCTCCTCGCCGCCGAGGGCGGCGACTGGTCCCTGGTCTGGCAGGTGCAGGAAGGGCAAAAGGCCTCGATTCGCCAGATCGTCTTCGCGGGCAACGAACGGGTTCCGGCCGAGAAGCTGCGCAAGCAGATGCAGACGAGCACGAACGGCCTGTGGAGCGGCGGCGACCTCAAGCCCGAGGCGCTAAAGCAGGACTTCGACAAGATCGCCGCCTACTACCACTCCCTCGGCTATCTGGACGGCCGCGTTCTCAGCCACGACACCGAGCTCGCCGCCAACGGCAAGGACCTGACGCTGCGCATCCGCATCGAGGAGGGCAAGCAGTACCGGGTCGGCAAAGTGGAGTGGAAGGGGAACACGGTGTTCGCCGACAACGAGATCCACCGCGTAGTGCGCTTGTTCCCCGGCGCTCCCTTCGACCAGAGCGCCTTCGAGGCCACCACCCAGGCCCTCTTCGGCCTCTACCAGGACCGGGGATACTTCTACTTCACCGCGGCGCCGCGGAAGGACATCCAGGGCGACCTGGTGAACGTGACCTACGACATCTCCGAAGGGCAGCAAGCGCGGCTGCACCACATCCGGGTCCTCGGCAACACCAAGACCCAGGACAAGGTGGTGCTGCGCGAGTTCAGCCTGGTGCCCGGGGAGACCTTCGACCGCTCCCTGTTGCAGCGTTCCATGCGCGATGTCTTCCAACTCGGCTTCTTCGAAGACATCAACATCCCGCCCGAGGGTCTGCGGCCCCGGGAGGACGGCAGCGTCGACCTGGAAGTCAAAGTGGTGGAGAAGCAGACCGGGCAGCTCGGGGCCGGCGCCGGCTACAGCGCCGTCAACGCCCTCACCGGCTTTTTCGAGATGGCGGAGACCAACCTCTTCGGCACCGGCAAGCGCGTTTCCTTTCGCTGGGAGTTCAGCCGCGTGCGCAACGACATCAACTTCAGCTACACCCAGCCGTGGCTGTTCGACAGCCCCATGACCTTGACGGTGGACCTCTTCAACAGCGCCGGGCGCACGCGGGTGAACAGCTTCTACCGCACCCAACGCACCGGCGGCGCCTTGCGCCTCGGCCGCCGGCTCGACCTGCTGGACTTCACCACCGTCTCCTGGCGCTACCGGGCGGAAAACGTCACCTTCACCGACATCGATCCGGCGGTGGACCTGCGGACGCGGCTTTCGCTGCAGGACGGCCGCCGCCGCAGCACGGGGCTCACGCTCCGGCGGAACTCCACCGACAGCCCGTTCTTCCCGACCCGCGGTTCCGAGGCCGAATGGAACGGCGACCTCTTCGGCACCTTCCTGGGCGGCGACGTCAGCTTCCTGCACAACGAGGTGGAGCTGGCCTGGTACCAGCGTCTGGGTTTGTCCAAGTTCACCTTGGCGCTGCGCAGCCGGATCGGCGTGCTCACGGGACTCGAGAACAAGGCCGTGCCCAACGACGAGCTCTTCCGCCCCGGCGGCGTCTTCATCTACCCGGTGCGCGGTTACGACGAGTTCGAGATCTACCCGCTGGGGAACGAGCCCTTCGTCGGCGGTCAGGCGCTGGTGCTGTGGTCCAGCGAGTTGCGCTATCCCTTCAGTCCCCGCGTCCACGGCGCTCTCTTCTTCGACGCCGGTAACACCTGGAACAGCATGGCCGAGGCGGATTTCTCCGACCTGCGCAAGGGCGCCGGTGCCGGCATCCGGGTGGAGGTGCCCATGATCGGTTTGCTCGGTCTCGATTACGCCTACGGCTTCGATCGCGTCACTACCAGCGGACGCCGGGTGCCGAGCTGGAATTTCCACTTCCGCTTCGGCAACTTCTTCTGAGCGGTTCCAGGAGGATTCCGGGCGCACGGTGGGGAAGCCTCGATCGCCCTGGCGCGCCGGGGCGTGTTCCGAGCCGGCAGGCGTACTGCCGGCGCAGTACAGGACGAAAACCCTTCGCAAAGGTGGGGAGTTGCGGCCGATGAAACGATTCTTGCCAACCTGGTGCATTTCTGCGACCATGCTCACCCTGGTTGCGGCGGCCGTGGCCCGACCGCTAGCGGCCCAGGAGATCAAGCTGGGCTACATCGACGCCGAAAAGGTGCTCCAAGCCTTCAGTGGCTACAAGGACGCCGAGGCGCAGTTCGCCAAGCAACGGGAAGCGTGGAACCAGACAGTGGACACGCGCTCCCGCGAGCTCAAAGCCATGGAGGAAGACTTCAAGGCCCAGGAGCTCATGCTGAGCGACGCCAAGAAGCGCGAGAAGCTGAGCGAGCTCGAGAAACGCAGCAAGGATCTCGAGGCGTACTACCAGCAGATCTTCGGGCCGAGCGGCGAGGCCGCACGCAAGAGGGAAGAGTTGCTCCGCCCCATCCTCGATCGGGTGAATGTCATCGTCCGCGAGTTGGGGGAGCAAGAGAAGTACACGATGATCTTCGACAGCGCCAGCCTGGGGATCGCTTATGCGTCTCCCAGCGTCGACCTGACCGACAAGATCATCGAGCGCCTCAACGCCGCCAAGTAAGGCGTGGGGCGCCGAACGCGGGCCACCCGCCATCCCGAAGGTCAACCCATGAGCGCGAACAAGTTCGTTGCGCTGGCGCGCCCTGCGCCGGCGTTGTCAGTACGCCTGCGCCTCTCCGAGGTGGCGGCCCTCGTCCACGGGCAGCTGGTCGGGGACGAGGATCCGTGGATCACCGGCCTGGCCGGCATCCATGACGCCGTCGAAGGGGATCTCACTTTCCTGGCGCAACGGCGGTATCGCGCGGCGCTGAAGCACAGCCGCGCCGCGGCGGTCCTGGTGACGCCGCAGGAGAGCGTCGACCGCCCGGCGGTGCGGGTCGGGGACCCGGCGCTGGCCTTCAGCCTGGTCTTGCGGCGCTTCAGCGAGGCGACGGCGCTCTCCATCCCCCGCGGCATCCATCCCACCGCCGTCATCGACCCGAGCGTGCGCTTGGGTGACGAGGTGGCCATCGGCGCCCACGTGGTCCTGGAAAGCGGCGTCGAGATCGGCGACCGCGCCACCTTGCTCCCCGGCACGGTGCTGCGCCGCGACTCCCGCCTCGGCGCCGATTGCTTCATCCATCCGAATGTCACCATCTACCCCTCCACCCGCATCGGCGATCGCGTCATCGTGCAGGCCGGTGCGGTGATCGGCAGCGATGGTTTCGGCTACGTGCGCGAGCACGACACTCTGCACAAGGTTCCGCACCTGGGGCACGTGGTCATCGAGGACGACGTCGAGATCGGGGCGAACGCCTGCATCGACCGCGCCACCACCGGGACCACGACGATCGGCCGCGGCACCAAGATCGACAACCTGGTACAGATCGCCCACAACGTGAAGATCGGCCGCACCAGCGTCCTCTGCGCCCAAGTGGGGATCTCCGGCAGCACGGAGATCGGCGCCGGGGTGAAGCTTGCCGGCCAGGCCGGCGTGGTGGGGCACATCCACATCGGCGACGGCGCGGTCATCGGCGCCCAGAGCGGCGTCATCGGCTCGGTGCCGGCGGCGACCACGGTCTCCGGGTACCCGGCGAGACCGCACCTGAAGGAATTGCGCCAGCGCGCCGTCATGGCCCGTCTCCCCGAGCTGCTCGACACCATCCGCGCTTTGGAGAAGCGCCTGGAGGCGCTGGAGCGGGGCAACGCCGGCGGGGAGCGCCCCTCGTGAGCGCCACGAGCCAGTGCACCATCGCGGCTCCCTGTGAGGTCACCGGCGTCGGCCTGCACACGGGCCACCGTACTCTCATGCGCTTCAAGCCGGCCCCCGAGGGCACCGGCCTCGTCTTCCGCCGCACCGACCTGGAGCCGCCGGTGGATGTCCCGGCGCGCATCGAATTCGCCCCGCGTGATGTGGCGGTGCCGCGCAACACCACGCTGGAGCGCCACGGGGCTCGCATCCACACGGTGGAACACGTGCTGGCGGCGCTCTCCGGCCTCGGCATCGACAACGCCTACATCGAGATCGATGGCGACGAACCGGGGGAGCCGCACGACGGCAGCTGCGCCCCGTACGTCGAGGTCCTGCGCCGCGCCGGTGTGGTGCAGCAAGCGGCGCTGCGGCGGCCTCTGGAGGTGCGGGAGACCGTGTCGTTGCAGCAGGACGGCGTGGAGGTGACCGCGGTGCCTTACGACGGCTTCCGGGTCAGCTTCACCATCCATTACGACAACCCGCTCATCGCCACGCAGAAAGCCAGCTTCGACATCGACCCGGAGACCTTCGCGCGGGAGATCGCCCCGGCCCGCACCTTCGCCCTGATGAGCGAGGTGGTGGAGTTGCGCGAGCGCGGCTTCATCCGTGGCGGCACCCTGGACAACGCCGTGGTCGTGGATGGCGATCACATCGTCAACGACGTGCCGCTGCGCTTCCCCGACGAGTTCGTCCGCCACAAGATCCTGGACCTGCTCGGGGATCTGGCACTGCTCGGGCGGCCGCTGCGGGGACACGTCATCGCCGTGCGCTCCGGCCACCGCACCAACGCCGACTTCGTGCGCCGCATGCTGGCCACGCACCAGGGGCCGCCGCCGCGCCCGAAGGGGGAGGCCAAGGGGCTCATGGACGTGCGCGCCATCCTGGAAATCATGCCGCACCGCTACCCGATCATGCTGGTGGACCGCATCCTCGAGCTGGAAGATGGCAAGCGGGTCGTGGGCATCAAGAACGTCACCTACAACGAGCCCTTCTTCCAGGGCCATTTCCCCGGCCTGCCGGTGATGCCGGCGGTGCTCATCATCGAGGCCATGGCGCAGTGCGGCGGCGTCCTGCTCATGAACTCCGTGGACGACCCCAAGCGCCACCTCATGTACTTCGCCGGCATCGACAAGGCCCGCTTCCGCAAGCCCGTCCACCCCGGCGATCAGCTGCGCCTCGAGCTGCAGCTGGTGCGCTTCGGCGGCACGGTGTGCAAGATGGAGGGCAAAGCCTTCGTCGACGGCGACCTCGTCGCCGAGGCGACCCTCCTTTCCACCATCGCGGAGAGGCCGTGATGCTGGACATCCACCCCACCGCCGTGGTGCACCCCCGGGCCGAGCTGGAGGCGAATGTGGTCGTCGGGCCCTACGCCTGCATCGGCGCCGAGGTCGCCGTCGGTGCGGGCACCTGGATCGGCGCCCACGTGGTCCTCGAGGGCCGCACCCACATCGGGCGGGACAACAAGATCTTCCATGGCGCGGTGGTCGGCGCCGTACCCCAGGACCTGAAGTACCGCGGCGAACCCACCATGGTGCGCATCGGCGACGGCAACACCATCCGCGAATACGCCACCATCCACCTGGCCTGCATCGAGGGGGAAACGACCAGCGTCGGCGCCGGCTGCTTGCTCATGGCGTACTGCCACGTGGCGCACAATTGCCGCCTCGGCGACGGCGTCATCCTCGCCAACTCGGTGAATCTGGCCGGCCACGTGGAGGTGCACGATCACGCCATCGTGGGCGGTGTCACCCCGGTGCACCAGTTCGTGCGCATCGGCGCCCACTCCATCATCGGCGGCGGTTTCCGGGTGCCGAAGGACGTACCCCCCTTCGCGCGCTGCGGTGGTTACCCCCTGCGTGTCGTCGGCCTCAACACCGTGGGCCTCGAACGCCACGGTTTCGACGAGGACCGCCGCGCGGTGCTCAAGCGCGCCTACCGCATCCTCTTCCGCTCGGGCCTCAACGTCGGCCAGGCGGTGGAGCGCCTGCGAGCAGAGTTCGGCGCCGATGACGACGTGCGCACCTTGATCGACTTCATCACCACCTCGGAACGGGGCATCACCACCTAGGCGCCGCCGCGCCTTGAGGAGGCGAGCGTGCGCGTCGCCGTTCTCGGTACGGGCCATCTGGGCCGCGAGCATGCCCGGGTCTACGCGGAGCTGGCGGAAGCCGAGTTGGTCGGCGTCTACGATCCCGACCCGGCGGCCGCGGCGGCGGCCGCGGCACGCGCCGGTTGCCAGGCCTTCCCGCACCGCGATGCCCTCCTCGACCGCGCCGAAGCGGTGAGCGTCTGCGTCCCGACGCCGCTGCATCTCGAGGTGGCAAGCGCCTGCCTCGAGGCGGGGCTGCACGTGCTGGTGGAAAAGCCGATCGCGGCCAACGTCGAGGAAGCGCGCCGGCTCCGCGACCTGGCGCAGCGCCGGCAGCGGCTGTTGCAAGTCGGGCACGTGGAGCGCTTCAACCCGGCGATGCGCGCCGCGGCGCAGCACCTGCACGCGCCGCGCTTCGTCGAATGCCACCGGCTGGCGCCCTTCGGCCGCCGGGGCGCTGACGTGGCCGTGGTGCTGGACCTGATGATCCACGATCTGGACTTGCTCCTCGATTGCATCGGCGTCGACATCGATTCCATCGCCGCCTCCGGCGTCGCCGTGCTCGGTGGCTCCACCGACATCGCTCACACCCGGCTGCGCTTCGCCAACGGCTGCGTCGCCAACCTCACAGCGAGCCGCATTTCCCTGGAGCGGATGCGCAAGATTCGCTTCTTCCAGCGCCACAGCTACCTCTCGGTGGATTTGCTGCGCGAGGAAGTGGCGATGGTGCGGCGCCGCCCGGGCTTCGACCCGGAGGCCTTCCAGGCGGCGCTGGGGCGCGGCGAGGCCCCGGACCCCCTGACGGCGCTGGAGCCCGTGCCGGTGCCGGTGGTGCGGGAGGAACCGCTCCGCGCCGAGCTGCAGAGCTTCCTCGCCGCGGCGCGCGACGGCACCCCGCCCCTGGTCGGCGCCGACGCTGGCATCCGCGCCCTCGAAGCGGCGTGCGAGATCGAGCGCCTGCTGCAAGAGGAGTCCTGATGCGCGTCCTCGTCGTGGCCGGCGAGGCCAGCGGCGACGCCCACGCCGCCAAGGTGGTGCGGCACCTGGTGGCGCGGGGCGACCGGGTCCTCGCCGTGGGGGGAGAGCAGCTCGCTGCCGCTGGCGCCACGCTGGTGGCGCACATCGACGCGCTCTCGGTGCTGGGCTTCGTCGAAGTCTGGGCGCGCCTGCCGCGCCTCCTCGCCTTGTACCGCAAGTTGCAGGCGCTGCTCCGCGGCGGCGAGCTGGATCTCTTCCTGCCCGTCGACTTTCCCGGCCTCAACCTGCGACTCGCCGCCACCGCACGGCGCGCCGGCGTACCGGTTCTCTATTATGTGGGGCCCCAGGTCTGGGCCTGGGGCGCCGGGCGGCTGCAGCGGCTGCAGCAGTGCGTCGATCACGTGGCGCTCATCCTCCCCTTCGAGCCAGCGCTCTACGCACGAAGCGGCGTGCCCGCTTCCTTCGTCGGTCATCCCTTGCTCGACGATCCGGAGGAGAGGGAGCGCGGGACCGAGGTGGATCTCGGCCTCTTTCCCGGGAGCCGTCCCCAGGAAGTGCGTCGGCACTTGCCGGTGCTCCTCGACGCCGCCCTGCTGCTCTGCCGGAAGCATCCGTCGCTCCGCCTGCTGGTGAGCCGCGCGCCGACCGCCCCGGCGGCCTGGATGGGCGCGGAACTGCAGGCGCGGGGCTTCGACGCCGCCACGGTGCTCGAGAGCGCGCCGGCGGCGCGGCTCATGCGGCGCGCCCGCGCCCTCTTCGTCGCTTCCGGCACGGCGACGCTGGAAGCCGCGCTGGCGGAACGTCCGTTCGCGGTGCTCTACCGCACCGGCTGGGTCAATTACGCCCTGGCGCGGCGGCTGGTGCGGGTGCCGCACATCGCGCTCGCCAATCTGGTGGCGGGAGAGGGCGTGGTGCGTGAGTTCATCCAACAGGAGGCCTCCCCGGCCGCGCTGGCGGTGGAGATGGAACGCTTGCTCTTCGATGTCGCGGCGCGGCAGCAACAGCTCGCCGGGCTGTCGCAGGTCCGCGCGCGCCTCGGCACCGCGGGGGCGTCGGCGCGGGTGGCGGAGCTGGCGGCTCGGCTCGGCAGCAGACAAGCGGCGGCGGTGGTGTCATGAGACCGGCAAGCATGCTGGCGGCGGGCGTCCTCACCGCCCTCGGTCGCAGCTGGCGGCTCGAGTGGGAGGGACTGGAGCGGATCGAAGCGGCGCGGCGGCAGAGTCCAGGCGGCAACGTCATCTATGCCGTCTGGCACTCAAGTCTCGCCATCCTCGCCTGGACGCACCGACGGCGCGACGTCCAGATCCTGGTGAGCCAGCACCGGGATGGCGAGCTCATCGCCGGCGTTCTCCAACGCCTGGGCTACGGGCTCGTGCGCGGTTCGAGCCGTCGCGGCGGCGTGCAGGCTCTCTTCGGTCTCGCCCGCGAACTCGACGCGGGCCGCGACGTGGCGGTGACCGTCGATGGTCCGGTGGGACCGCGCTACCATGTCCGCGCCGGCGTCATGTTGCTCGCTCGCCGCACCGGACGGCCCATCATGCCGGTGTTCGGCACCGCGAGCCGCTGCACCCTGCTGCCGACTTGGGATGCCTTGCGCCTCCCCCATCCCGGCGCCCGGGTGCGCACGCAATACGGTGAGCCGCTCTGGATCGCGAGCACCACGAGCGCCGCCGAGCTCGCCCGCGCCCAGCGCGAGCTGGAAGCGACGTTGCTCGAGTGGACGCTGGCGGAGGAGACGCGCTGGGGACGCACGTTGGAGCTCGCCGACGTGCAGGATCGGCGCTCCTGGGTGGAGCGCCAGAGCGAGCGGCCGGATCCATCTTGGGTGCTCCGCGCCGCGGCCAGCGCGCACGGCGCCGGGCGCCGCCTCGAAACGCAGCTCCGGCCGCGGCCGCGCGGGCGCGGGGGGAGACCCTGGGTCGTGGGCATCGGCAATCTCGAAGCCGGCGGCACGGGCAAGACACCCTGCGTCATCGCCCTCGGAGAAGCGCTCCTCGCCGTGGGTTGTCGCTTCGGCGTCTTGACTCGCGGCCACGGTGGCAGCCTCGGCAAGCAACATCCCGTGCTCGTGAGCAGCTCTCAGGCGCAGGGCGCCGCCGATGAGAGCCGGCTCTTGGCGGCGGCCTTCGGCCCGGCGGTGCCTCTCGTCGCCAGCAGGGACAAACGCCGCGGTCTCGAGCTCCTGCGCGGGCGCGGCGATTTGGACGTGATCCTGGTGGACGATGCGCTGCAGACCGCAGCGCTGCCGGTGGATCGTCACCTGGTGCTGCTCGACTGGGAATCGCCGTTCGGCAATGGCTGGCTGCTGCCGGCGGGCCGCTTGCGCGAAGGTCCGCAAGCGCTGCGGCGGGCACAGGCGCTGCTCTTCACTCGCTCCCGTGGTGGCGTACCCCGCCATCCGGCCTGGGCCCACCTGCCGCCCGAGCACTGCTTCCTCGCCCGGGAAGAGTTCCCGGGAATCTCCCGTCCCGAAGCGAGCCCCGTGGCTCCGGGGAGTCTCCACGGCCAGGGGGTCGTCCTGCTTTGCGGCCTCGGGCGGCCGCGGGCCTTCGAGGCTGCCGCGGCCACTCTAGCGGCACGCGAAGGCTTCCAGATTCGTCGCAGCGTGCGCCTCGGCGATCACGCCGATCTGATGCCGGCGCTTCGCCACCTGACCAGCCGCTTGGAAAGGCTCGACGCTGCCTGGGTGCTGGTGTCGCGCAAGGATCTGCTGCGGCTGCCGCCGGGAGTCAGCAAAGAAGAGCCGCTGCTCGTGCTCGAGCAGCGGCTCCACGTGGACTCACTGGGGGAACTCCTGCGGGTTCTCGTCCCCGCCTCGGCTCACTTGTCGGCGAAGTCGGCGAAGTTCACCGACACCGAACCGTAAACGTGCATGTCCTCGGTCGGTCCCACCGCCACGCGACCGATGAATTCGATGTCGGCGATGAGGAGCAGCTCTTGGCCGTTCGCCAGCGCCTCGGCGAACGGTCCCTCCGTCTTCATCCCCGCCGGGGCGATGAGGATGCCCGTCTCGGCGGTGCTGTTCGCCGGGACCACGAAGCTGGTGGCGGCATCGAAGTTGTAGTCCGCCAGTGTCCAGCCGGTCCCCGAGGTCGGGCCGCCGTCGGCGCGGCGCCAGCGGACCGTGTAGCTTTCCAGCTGGAAGGCGTTGACGAAGGTGCCCGGATCGGTCACCACCGAGCCCGTCTCGTTGCGATTGGTGAACTCCACCACCGCCACGTCCTCGGGAATGGTGATGAGGCCGGTCCCCTCGTCGAAGTGGATGAGATCCGCAAGCACCGGGCCGCCGCCATTGATCGAGGTGACGCGGACCTCGATGACCGGCGTATCGGCTTGGCATCCCAGGAGGGCACAGAGCAGCCCTGCCAGGATCGTAGAACGCCACATGGTGTTCCCTCCAGAACGGCGGTCGCGTGCCTGCGGCCCGCCCGGCACCCTGGACACAGGTGCAGCCCCGGCACAGCAACGGCCATGCCAGGGCCTGGAGGCGAGAGCATCGTCACCATCGCTGCCTCACCATGTCCCGGCGCGGCGCGCGAAGGCTCTGGAGCGCGAACGTGCTGCGGTTGCCACGCTGCGCCCTCGGGTCTAGCCTTGTCTGGAGCCAGCGAGGGAAGGAGTCCCGCGCCATGCAGGAGAATCCCGCCGCCGACGTGCTCGTCATCGGCTCCGGCGTCGCCGGCTTGCTGACGGCGCTCAAGGTAGCGCGCTTCGCCCGCGTCGTCGTCGTCACCAAGCGCGCCGCCATGGAATCCACCACGCGCTATGCCCAAGGCGGCATCGCCTCGGTGATGGACAGCGCCGATTCCTACGCCGCCCACGTGCAGGACACCGTGATCGCCGGCGCCGGCATCTGCCGCTCCGAAGTCGTGGAGATGGTGGTGCGGCAAGGGCCGCGGGTCATCCGCGAGCTCATGGATCTCGGCACCCGCTTCAGCCGTGACGCCGGTCACGGCTTGGAGCTCGGACGGGAAGGCGGCCACTCGGCGCACCGCATCGTGCACTTCAAGGACACCACGGGGCGGGAAGTGGAGCGCGCTCTCTACGCCGCAGTGCAGCGCGAAGCGAACATCACCTTGCACGAGAACACCGTCGCCGTGAATCTCCTGGGCGGCCGGCGCAGCGCCGCCTCGCCGCCGCGAGAGTCACCCGTCGGCGGCGCCTACCTGCTGCGCCCCGACGGCGTCATCGTGACCCAACGGGCTGGCGCCACGGTGCTCGCCACCGGCGGTTGCGGCAAGGCCTACCTCTACACCTCGAACCCCGATCTGGCCACGGGGGACGGCATCGCCATGGCCTACCGCGCCGGTGCGCGCATCGCCGACATGGAGTTCGTGCAGTTCCACCCCACCTGTCTCTTCGACCCGCGGGGCAGCCGCTTCCTGGTGAGCGAGGCGGTGCGCGGCGAGGGCGCGGTGTTGCGCAACGCCGCGGAGGAGGAGTTCATGCCGCGCTACGATCCGCGGCGCGAGCTGGCGCCGCGGGACGTGGTGGCGCGCGCCATCGATCAGGAGATGAAGCAGCGCGGCGACAAGTGCGTCTTCCTCGACGTGCGCCACCGCGGCGGCGATTTCCTCCGCCAGCGCTTTCCGGGCATTTACGCTGCCTGTCTGGCCCTCGGCCTGCGCCTGGAGCGCGATCTCATCCCGGTGGTGCCGGCGGCGCATTACATGTGCGGTGGCGTCGCCGTGGACCTGCAGGGCCGCACCGATCTGCCCGGGTTGTACGCGGTGGGGGAGACGAGCTGGACCGGCCTGCACGGTGCCAATCGCCTGGCGTCCAACTCGCTCCTCGAAGCCCTGGTGTACGCCGATCGGGTGGCGGTGGACCTGCGAGCCCAAGGGTTGGACGCGGTGCCCGCCGACGTGGCGGCATGGTCCGATGCGGGGACCGCGGCGCGCTACGAGACGGTGCTCCTCGATCACGACTGGGACGCGGTGCGGCGGTTGCTCTGGGACTATGTGGGCATCGTGCGCAGCGAGGAACGCCTGGCCCTCGCGGCACAGCGCCTCGCCCTGCTGCGCCAGGCCATCGAGGGCTACTACTGGCGCTATCGCTTGAGCGCCGATCTCATCGAGCTGCGCAACCTGGCGCTGGTGGGGGAGCTCATCGTCCGCTGCGCCCGTTTCCGCCAGGAAAGCCGCGGCCTGCACACCGTTCTCGACTGGCCGGAGTCGCGGCCGGAGTTCCAGGGTGACACCGTGCTCTCCCGCTTCGAGGAGCCGCGCTTGTTGCCGAGCGGTGCGCCGGTGCACGCGGTGGCACCGGAGGCGACGCCGTGAGCGGCGACACCCCTTGGTACGTCCGCGCTTTCGACGCCGAGTATCTCGAGGTCTACGCCCACCGCGATGCCACCGAGGCCGAGCGCGTCACCGCCCGACTGCTCGAACCGCTGCAGCTCACCGGGCAGCGCGTCCTCGATCTGGCCTGCGGCGCCGGGCGCTACAGTGCGGCGCTCGGCCGCCGCGATGCCCGCGTCGTCGGCCTCGATTTGTCCTTGCCCTTGCTCCGGCAGGCGCGCGCCGCAGTACCCGGAGCGCGGGGTTTCGTCCGCAGCCACATGGGAGCGTTGCCCTTCGCGGCGGCGAGCTTCGATCTCGCTCTCTGCATGTTCACCAGCTTCGGCTACCTGCCGACCGCCGCCGAAGACCGGGCCGTGCTCGGCGAGATCCGCCGGGTGCTGGGAGCCTCGGGAGCGCTGGTGCTCGATCTCCTCAACGCCGCGAGCGTGCGCCGCTCGCTCCCGGGAGAAAGCGAACGCCGCGCCGGCAACCTGCAAGTACGAGAACGTCGCTGGCTCGAAGCGGACGATGTGGTGGTGAAAGCGGTGGAGCTGGAACGCGGCGGCAGGGTGCGGCGCTACGAGGAGAGGGTGCGCTTGTGGCCGCTCGACGCCCTCGTGGCGGCGCTCGCTGCAGCGGCACTGCCGGTGCGCCGGATGTGGGGGAGTTATGCGGGCGAGCCGTTCGTCGCCAGCACCAGCCCGCGGCTCATCCTCCTCGCCGGCGCCGACCGCCCCGGGTGCTAGACTGCAGCCCACAGCGGAGGTTGCATGCAGATCGCTTCCCGCCTGCCCTGGAGCGTTTCGAGCTCCGGGGCACTGGTGCAAGCCCACGTGCGCGGCCAGCTACCGGAGGCGCTGCGTGCCCCGGGCTTGTCCAGCCTGCCGGCACTCGCGGCGCGCACCCCCATGGCGCCGGACCTGGTACGAGCTCTCGCAGCAGACGGCGAGGGCGCCGCGGCTCTGCAAGCCCTCGCGGCGCCCGGAGCTCTCGCCGTGGCCACGGGGCAACAACCAGGTTGCGTCGGCGGCGCCGTTTTCGTCGTCCTCAAAGCGGCCACCGCGGTCGCTTTGGCGCGGCGCAGCGCTCGCGCCCTGGGCCGACCGGTGGTGCCGGTGTTCTGGAATGCGGCGGACGACGTGGACTTCGACGAGGTGTCCCGTGTCGGCTGGCTCACCGCGGCAGGGGAGCTCTTCTTCCTCGAGCTGCCCGCTGCGGGTCGGCAGGCACAAGGCTTCGTCGGCGATCTGCCGGCAGCAGGGGACGAAGCCGCAGCGAGCGCCGCGCTCTCTCTTCTCGACGGCGCTCGCCGCGACGCCTTGCAACCCTTGCTGCCGCGCGGCGCGCGAGATCACGCCGATTGGGTCGGGCGTCTGCTCCGTGCCGTGTTCCCCGAGCTGGTGGTGGTGGACGCGCGCCATCCCGCACTCCGTACCCACGCGGCACCGCTCTTCCGCCGTTACCTCGAAGCGGCGGACGCAGCCACCGAGGCGATCGAAACACGCGCCGCCGCCCTCGCTGCGGCGGGTTTCGCGCCCACGCTCTCGCCCTCGAGCACCCGACAGGCGCTCTTCCTCGTCGACGGTGGCCGCCGTCTCAAGGTGCGCGACGACAGGGCGCCGCTGCGTCAGGCTCTCGAACGAGCCCCGGAGAGCGTGGCTGCCAACGTCGTCCTGCGGCCCCTGATCCAGGACGCACTGTTTCCGGTGCTGGCGAGCGTGGTCGGCCCGGCGGAAATTGGCTATCTGCACGAGAGCCGGGCGCTGCGTCCGCTCCTCGGCGTTCCCGAGAGCGCCCTCGTCCCGCGGCTGGCCCTCACCCTCGTCGGTACGAACACCTGGGAGGCCGCGCAGCGCCACGGCATCGACGCCGAACGCTTGCTCGCCCACGGCGAGGCGGCACTGCGCGAGGCGGCGCGCCGGCGCGCGCGGGAGCCGCGGCAACGGGTGGAGGCGGCCTTCGGCGCCACCCTCGGCGCGCTCGGCGCCCTGGTTCCGTCCGGCAACACCGCGTTGGAGCGGCCACTCCGGCGGCTGGAAGGAGTGCGTGACGACTTCATCGCTGCTCTGGAGGATGCGGCGGTGCAGGAGCTGCTGCGCGCCGAACCAGCCCTCGAGCGCTTGTCCCAGCGCCTGCGCCCGCGCGGCCGCGCCCAGGAGCGCGTCCTCGCCACGCTCTGGTTCCTGGCCCGCCGGGGGATAGAGGCGCGGCAGGAGCTGTTGCAGCTCGCCGACATGCATCTGGACACGCTGGAGCAAGGTGAGGTAGTGCACTGGCTCGTTCTCGACTGAGCGGCGGCAGGGAGAGTGCGGGCGGGAACACTCGCGCCACCCCCGCCGTACCTCGCCCAGGAGGAAACATGAGCGAGCGCTTCGATGTCCTCGCCTTTGGCGCCCACCCGGACGACGCCGAGGCTGCCTGCGGCGGCCTCTTGGTCCAGCTCGTCCGCCAAGGCTATCGCGTGGCCATCTGCGATCTGACCCGGGGCGAGCTGGCGAGCAACGGCACCGTCGCGGAACGGCGGGCCGAAGCCGAAGCCGCCGCACGCGTCCTCGGCCTGCACGGCCGCCTCGACCTCGGCCTGCCGGATGGGGGGCTCCACGCCGAGGACCCGGAGCAGCGCCGCCGCATCGTCGCCACGCTTCGCACCCACGTTCCGCGCCTCATCCTGATTCCCGATCTCGCCGCGCGCCATCCGGATCACCTGGCCGCGCACGCCCTGCTGCGGCAAGCGCAGTTCTTCTGCGGCGTGGCCGGTTACGACGCCGGGATGCCGCCGGTGGAGCGCCCGGTGCTGGTGCGGGCCCTCGACTTCCACCCCATGGTGCCGTCCTTCGTCGTCGACGTGAGCGCGGTCCTGCCTTTGAAGTTGGAGGCGCTGCGCTGCTATCGTTCTCAGTTCGAGCCCGGCCCAGGACGGGTGCCCACGCTGCTCAACGATCCGGCGTACCTGCAGCGCGTCGAGACCAACGCCCGCACCTACGGGCAGCTCATCGGTTGCACCGCCGGCGAGCCTTACGCCGTCGACGGCCCGGTGCCCCTGGTGGATCCGGTGGCGGCGCTCGTCCCGGCGGGGAAGAAGGTGCCATGAAGATCGGGATCACCTGTCACACCGGTTCCGGGGGCAGCGGTGTGCTCGCCACCGAGCTCGGGCTGCGCCTGGCCAGCCGCGGCCACGAGGTCCACTTCATCACCCGCGAATCGCCGTTCCGGCTGCGTGGCTTCGTCGACAACGTCTTCCTCCACCTGGTGGAAACGGTGTACTACCCGCTGTTCCAGGAGCCACCGCACACGTTGTCCATGGCCTCGAAGATGGCGGAGACCGCCGTGTCCTACCAGCTGGACGTCCTGCACGTGCACTACGCCATCCCGCACGCGGTGAGCGCCTACCTGGCCAAGCAGATGCTGCGCCCCCAGCCGCTGGCGGTGGTGACCACACTGCACGGCACCGACATCACTCTGGTCGGCAACCAGCCGAGCTTCCAGAGCATCACGCGCTTCTGCATCGAACAGAGCGACTGCGTCACCGCCGTCTCTGAATTCCTCCGCCAAGAAACGCTGCGCACCTTCGAGGTCGCCAACGGGATTCGCGTCATCCACAACTTCGTGGACGCCGAGCGCTTTCGCCCTGGTGTCTCTCCCGAGCTGCGGCGGCGCTTCGCCCGGGACGACGAGTTCATCCTCATGCACGCCTCCAACTTCCGGCCGGTGAAGAACGTCCGCGCCCTGGTGGAGATCTTCGCGCGCGTGCAAGCCGAGGTGCCGGCGAAGCTCGTCCTCATCGGCGAGGGCCCGGACCTGCCCTTCGCCAAGCGGCGCCTGACCGAGCTGCGTCTCGCCGATCGCGTCCTCTTCCTCGGCAACCAGCAGTGCATCGAGGAATTGCTGCCCGCAGCGGATCTCTTCCTCCTCCCGAGCCATCACGAGAGTTTCGGCTTGGCGGCGCTGGAGGCCATGGCCTGTGGCACCGTGGTCCTCGCCACCGAGACCGGCGGCACGCGGGAAGTCATCGACCACGGCCGGAACGGTTACCTCTGCCCGCCGAACGCCGTGGACGCCTGGACGAGCACGGCGCTGGCGGTGCTGCGGGATCCGGCACAGCGCGCCCGCCTGCAGGTGGCGGCGCGGGAGGCCGCGGTGCGCCGCTTCGCGGCGGAAAAGCAGGTGGCGGCGTACGAAGAGGTGTACCTCGAAGCCATGCAGCGGGCCTGTGCCGCGGCGCGTTGACAGGGTCGGCAGCGCTTCCTAGAGTGGAAGGCATGCACAGGGTCGCGAAGAAGAAGCAGGGTCTGGCCGGGGTGGCCGTATGGAGCGCCGCTGCGCTCGCACTCTGGCTCGGCGTCGCCGGTTGCCGCAGCCGCTCCGACGAGCTGCTCGTCGCCTACTCCGGCGACTGTCAGGCCTGGATCGATCCCTGTGGCTGACGTGCCGGACGCCTCGGCGGCCTCGCCCGGCGGGCGAAGGTGCTCGATCCCCTCCTGCAGAAGTACCAGGAACATCTGATCCTCGACGCCGGCGGCTGGTCGGAGCGCAACGAGCGCCAGCGGGCCCTGTCGACGCGGGTCTTCTTGGAAGGCATGCAGGCCGATGGCTTGCAAGCGGTCAACGTCGCTGCCCGCGACCTCTTGCTCGGGCCGCAGGAGTTGCAAGCGCTGCAGGATTCGCTGCAGCTGCAGTTCTTGAGCGCCAACATCTATGTGGACCGGAAGCTCCGCTTCCAGCCCTACATCGTGCTGCAAAAAGAAGTGGCGGGGAAGCCGTTGCGCATCGGTATCGTCGGCGTCACGTTACCCTCACAGCTGGCGCTGGAGGAGTGGCCCAGCGGCTCGCAGCTCGAGATCACCGATCCCCTCGAGGCGGCGCGGCAGACGCTGGAGGGGCTGCGCCCGCAGACCGATCTCCGCATCCTCTTGGCTCACCTACCCCTTTCCACTCTGGAAGAGTTCGCTCGCGCCGAGCCCTACGGCTACGACCTGCTCATCAGCGGCACTGGCGAAGTGCGCGAGACCGTGCCGGTGGGGCCGACGCCGGCGGTGCTTTCCCCCGGAACCCGGGGCAAGCATCTGGCCTGGCTGCACCTGCGCCCGGGGAGCGCCGGCAAGACGGAGATCACCGGGGGCCAGGTGCTCGCCTTGGACGACCGGATCACCGACGACCCGGCGATGGCCGCCCGGGTGGCGGGCTTCAAGACCCGCTTGGCGGCGGCAGGAGGCGACAGCACGACGGTGGCCCACGAACCCGCCGAGAGCGCCGCCAGCGCCCCCGCGACTCCCTGAAAACCGTCTTTCCCGCTCTCCCTGCACTAGTTGCGCCGCCAGGGAGCTTTGATTAACATTCCGTGCCTTTCGCGGAGCCCTGCCGTGGAGCCCATGGAGGTCGTTGAGTGCGCGAGCTGCGACCGCAGCGACAAGTGTGTCTCGGGCCGGCGCTCGTCCTGCTCGCAGCCCTCTTCGCCTGCGTCCCCCGCCTCGAAGCGCGGGAGATCGTCATGGTGAGCGGCGGGATCGCCGTTCCCCTCGGCAAGACCGGCGATTTCACCGATACCGGCGCGGGGATGGAACTGCGCTTCCGGCACTCCAACACCGGGCACAGCGCTTGGGAAATCACCACGGGCTACATGGAAGCCCCGCTCACCGGAGTGATCCCCGCCACCATCGAGTCGTACGAGGCCTTGGTGCGTACCAAGAACCTGGGAGCACAGCAGGCCTCCCAGCCGGGAGAAGGTTATCTCGTCGCCGAGTACGGGAAGCTCGAGCTCTTCAACGTCGGCGCCAACTACACCTACCGTTTTTCCCAGCGCCGGAGCTTCTCGCCCCTCGCTTCCGTGGGAGCGGGCCTCTACATCTGGCGCGTCCCTTTCCGCCTGCGCTTCTTCAACGTTCCTTCCTTCGGCGAGCAGCACGCCTACGATCCGATGGGACCTTCGGGGCACCAGTTCGTCTTCGACGACCGCTTCCCGCCGCAAGTGATCGACTACACCAAGGACGAGACGAGCGGCGGCCTCAACGCCGCCTTCGGCCTCGACTACCGCGCCACCAAGAGCTTCGGCGTCGAAGGCGAGGCCCGCGCCCATCTCTTGTTCTCCTCGGGCAAGGGTGATCAGGAGGATTCCGCCGACGATCAGCCGTACGTCGACAACATGAGCTTCCTGCGCTTGCAGATGAGCCTGTACTACCGTTTCTGAGCCCTGCCCGGCATCGCCCGTCGTCTGCGAACCCATTGTGGCAGCGTTGCTTGACCGACCCGAACGGGTGCCGTATCCTCGCTTCGAGTGCGCCCGTACATGGGCACGGGACGGAGCAGGGGAATGCTCAACCAAAGTGTCCTCGTCCTCAATCGCAGCTGGCTGGCGATCCACGTCTGCGACGTCAAGCGGGCCCTGACGCTCCTGGTCCTCGATCTCGCTCACGTGGTCACCGGGGAGTTCGAGACCCACGACTTCCAGTCGTGGTGCGAGCTCTCCCAGGCGGCGGTGCACAACACGCTGCACACCCCGCGTTACAAGCTCCTGATCCCCGAGATCATCTTGCTCACGCATTACAACGCGGTGCCGCCCCGGCGGGTGAAGTTCTCGCGCCGGAACATCTTCGAGCGCGACCGCTTCTCCTGCCAGTACTGCGATCGGACTCCGGTGCGGTCCGAGCTCTCGATCGACCACGTGGTGCCCCGCAGCCGGGGCGGCTCCACCACCTGGAGCAACGTCGTCCTCGCCTGCACCGAGTGCAACGCCCGCAAGCGCGATCGCCTGCCCTGGGAGGCAGGCATGCGTCTGCAGCGGCAGCCCCGTGAGCCGGCCTGGCGTCCGGGGGCCGGATTCCGCCTCGCGGTGCGGCGGCGTAGCTGGGACCGCTTCGTCGACACCGCCTACTGGGACCTCAAGTTGCACGAGGACGGTTCGTGACCCGGCCGGTCTACGTCGTCGGCGCCGGGGCCCTCGGGAGCCTGCTCGGAGCGCTGCTTTCCCGCCGCACCCAGGTGGAGATCGTCGGCCGCCCCAAGCACGTCGAGGCCATCCGGCGCCAGGGGGGCCTGCGCGTCTCCGTCAGCGCCCCGGGGGTCTATCCCCTGGAGGTGAGCGAGAGGCTGCACCCGCCGCCCCCAGAGGCCATCGTGCTGCTCACGGTGAAGGCCTTCGACCTGAGAGGCGTGTTGACGGAGCTTGCGCCACGCCTGGATCCGTCCCATCTTGTAGTGGTCCTGCAGAACGGACTTGGGATCCGCACCCTCGCCACGAGCGTGCTGGGCCGCCCGGTGCTCCGGGCGGTGACCTTCATGGCGGCGGCGTTCGAGGCGCCCGGGCACGTCGCTTTCAATGCGCCCGGGAAGACCTACTTCCCGGCCGGCGGGGAGGTCCTGGATCTTTGGCGTTCCAGCGGCATGCCGGCCGAGCAGGTCGGCGACATCGACACCTACGTCTGGCGCAAGCTGGCGATCAACGCCGTCATCAATCCACTTTCGGCCCTCCTCGGCGTTCCCAACGGCGACTTGCTCAGGTTGCGCGGCCTGCCTCGTGGCCTCGTCGAAGAAGTGGTGCAGGTGGCCTCCCGGGCCGGACAAGGGCTCGAGACCGAAGAGACCTTGGCCAAGGTGGAAGCGAGCATGCGACAGACCGCGCGCAACACCTCGTCCATGCTCCAGGACCTGCGCGCCGGCCGGCAGACCGAGATCGAGTGGATCAACGGCCGCATCGTCGCCCTCGCCGAGGAATACGGACTCGACGTGCCCCGCAACCAGCAGCTCTTGGAGCTGGTGCGTTTCGCCGCCCGCAGCGCCGCGGAGAATCGGCGTCCGGCCGGCGTCACTTCCTGAATCGCGCCCTTCTCCTTCTCGTCGCCCTCTGGCCTTGGGGGGCGCAGGCCATCCAACCACAGGGAAATGCCGGAACGCCGGCGCCGCGTGATCTCGGCCCCTGGCCGGCGGCGGTACAGTCGGCAGCGCGGTCGCCCGCCCTCGAGCGTCTCGAGGCGGCTTCCGGCTCGCGCTGGAGCGTGCGCTGGGATCCCTGGACGGGTCTCGCCCGACTCGGCTCCGGGGGCCGACCGGAATCCGGCCCGGCGCTCAGCGACGGCGCCGCCCGTGCCGCGGCAGCGACACTGCTGCAGGATCACGGCGCGCTCTGGGGTGCGGACCGGGTCGAACTCGTCCAGGTTCGCTGGCGGAACTCGGGTCCTGCCTGGCACGCGACCTGGGAGCAGCACCTGGACGGTGGCCCGCTCCGCGGCGCCTTTCTCGACCTCACCCTCGGCGCCGACGGGCATCTCGTCGCTTTCCGTTCCACCCTTCTCCCGAACCTCCGGGTCTCACGCCACCACCTCGGTCTCGACGTCGCCCGCCGCGCTTGCGAGACCCTCGTGGGCTCCAGCCTCAGTATCGAAGCGAGCGAAGAAATCGTGGCGGTGCGACCGCTGCAGCGCTACGAGGCTTTCGCCGCCCTGGAGCTCACGCTGCGTTCGCCCTTGGGCGCGCGTTGGCGCGCCATGGTCGATGCCGCCACCGGGAGCGTCGCGGCGCTCGAATCTCTGCTCCGCACGGAGTACGTGGAGGGCACCACCACGGGAACGATCAAGCCGCTCTACGAACACGATCCTCTGGTGAACGCCACCTTCCCCTGGCTCCTGGTGCGGCTCGGGGACCCGTCCAGCGCCGATAGCACGGCGAGCGACGCGGCGGGGAGCTTCGCCTTGAGCGCGAACCCCGGAGCCGCGCAGCTGGAGGCGACGCTCGCGGGCCTTTACGTCACCGTGGACAACGAAGCGCCGCGTGGCACGAGCCCGCGCTTTTCCACCCTGGTCGCGGTTCCCGGGACCGCCGCGGTGCATCTCACCAGCGACCACGCCCGCGACGACGAGCGCAGCATCTACGTCCATGCCAACATCATCCACGACTACGCCCGGCGCCGCTTCGGTTTCAGCCAGCTCGATTACCCGGTGCCGGCGGTGGCGTCGGTGCGCAACCCGTCCTCCGGCGAACCCAACTACTCCAACGCTTTCTGGGATGGACAGAGGATGGGCTTCGGGGTCGGCGGTAGCGGCAACTTCGGTCTCTTCGCCGACGTCGTCTACCACGAGTACACCCACGCCATCACCGATGTCCTCTATCGACCGGTGGGCGGTCTGCGCGGCACCATCGGTGCAGCCATCCACGAGGCCTTGTCCGACTACTTCGCCTGCACTCTCACCGACGAGCCGCGGGTGGGCGAGTACCTCGGTGGTCTCGCCGGGTTCCGCAACCTGGACAATGAGCTCGTCTGGCCCGAGGACCGCCACCCGGGAGACGAGGAGCACGCCAACGGCGAGATCCTGGGCGGAGCGCTCTGGCATGTCCGCACTGCCGTCGGAGCCGAGGTCGCGGACCGGGTGATCCATTTCGCTCGCGAACTCTTCCCGCAGACCTTCGACGAGTATCTCGAGGCGATCTTGCTCGAAGACGATCTCCTCTACGGCGACAGCGCCCCGGGCAATGGCTCACCCCATCGTGAAGCCATCCTCGCCGCCTTCGGCCGCCACGGCATCGGCCCGCTGGTGGAACAGGAAATCCGCATCGTGCACACGGCGCTGCACGACACCGAAGACGCCGCGACGGCGCGCCGCGTCAGCGCTCGCCACGGGAGCCGGGTGGTGGAAGGGATGCGCTTGCACTGGTCGACCGGCGGCGACTGGACGGTCGAATCCATGCAGGCCGATCCTGCCGGCGGGTTCACCGCCCTGCTGCCCGGCCAGGCCGACGGCACCATGGTGTCGTACTACCTGACCGCCTATCGCACCCGGCCGTACGAGGAGCAGCGCTTGCCGGCGACGGCGCCGGCGGCGGTGTTTTCCTATCGCGTCGGTGTGGACCATGAAGCGCCGCACCTGGAACACGCACCCTTGGTCGAGGTGCCGGCCTTCGGCTGGCCGGCGGAGCTCCACGTACGGCTGCAGGACAACCTAGGTGTGGCTTACGCCTAT
>DASRJW010000045.1 GCA_035649275.1 Candidatus Krumholzibacteriia bacterium | reverse complement strand
GCCCAGGGCTTCCACCCGGTCAAGAGCAGCGTCGCCATGGCCACGAGGGAGACGAAGGCGCCGAGCGCCGCTGCCGACTGGGCCCGCGCGCTGTCCTCCGCCACGGCGCCGAGCGTCATGGCCCGGGTGGCAGGAGGGGCGAGCGAAGCCAGGATCAACCCTTGCCCCACGCCGCCGGAGAACGGCAACACCGCCACCGCCAAGAGGGCGATGCCGAGGCCGGTCAGCAGACGGATGCCCACGGTCGCCCAGGCGTTGCTGTCGCGCATCGAGACCCACGGGTGCATGGAGGCGCCGAGGAAAAGCAGGAGCACTGGATACGAAGCCAGCGACAGCGGCTTCACCATCGAATCCAGCCAGGGTGCCGAGATCCGCCCGGCCTGGAAGACGAGAGCTGCGGCCACGGCGTACACCCAGGGTTCGCGCAGCAGCGCCATGGGATCGTGGCGCGATTCGATCATGAACCAGGTGAGCGCCACACCGACGAAGAGCGCGCAGGCACTGCCCAGCCCGTTCGTCGCCCAACCGAGCGCCAGCACCGGTGCGGCGAAGCAAGCGATGTTGAGGACCGCAGCCGAGCGGTCGACATGGGGCTTGAGGAAGCGATGGGCACTCCCCGCCAGGGCCAGCCCGGCCAGCGTCATGACCGCACCGGTGGCGGCCACCAGAAGGAATACATAGAAAGGCATGCGATCCTGCAGGCTCGTGAACAGCAGCGCCGGGAAGAGTACATAGCGCAGCACGACGGTCAGTGGCTTGGCGGACAACCCCAGCCAGCGCGCCACGGCGTAGCCCGCGGCCACAGGCGCCAGCACGGGAAGGAGCGTGGTGAACACGGAGGGGAGCGACATGGCAACCTCCTCTCAGGAGCGACGGACCTCGTCCGCCAAGGATCGAGGAGCGCGCGCAACGCATCCAGGAGGATGCCGGCGGACGCTACCCCGCAGCGTGGCATCGGGTGTCCCCATGGGCCGGGCGATCGCGATGCGCCGCGTGGCGGAGCGAAACTGTTCCGCGTTGACAGGAAACGGTTAGCAAGGATCCAGCCGACTGGACCGAAACGTCAGGACCGCGCCGTCCAGAGACTTCCTGCGGCCTCATAGGGAGTCGCTCGTGGGGCCACGGTGTGGAGTGCCCGAGGAGCGTGAGGAAAGGCTTCAGTCGGTCTGGCGCTCGACGAAGAAGGGCTGGGACCAGGCCCTCGTCGGTCCGAGTGGACCGGATTCGGAACCCACGGCTTCGACACGAACGTAACCCTCGTTGCCGTGGACGAGATAGCTGGCGCTCTCCCCGTCGACCTGGAGGAGAATGGTGGCGCTCCGGCCGATGAAGGTGAGGTGCGCCGCCCCCGGCGCGGTGACGACGATGACGTCCCCCTCGCTGCCGAGCTTGCTGAAGGTGAGACCGGTGCTGCCGTACGACGAACCCCGATGCAGCGCTTCGAGGAAGCCCGAGACGCTTCGCTCCGAGGCGAGAACCATGTGGAACGCCGTGAACGGAGCGGCCTCGGGGCTGCCGATGGGTGTGTGCGCGTCGTCGTTGGCCAGCCCCCAGAGTCGATATCCCATGGTGAGCAGCTCGTCCCACAAGGGGGTGGCATCGGCGGGCTCCCCCTTCGTCAGGTGCAGCCCGTTCATGATCTCCAGGGCGTCGAACTGCCGCATGTCCAGGCGTCCGGTCAGATGTTTCCCGCGTCCGTTCCAGAGCGCCGGGTGTGCGAGAAAAACGAAACCGCCGGCGTCATGGGTGCGGGTGACGAAGGCCAGGGACAGGCCGGGGGCCTCGATCCAACCCGCAGGATGGCCGAGGAGACCGATGTGCCACCCGGCGTAGCTCGTTTCCGCGCCCGGAATGAGCACGGGAAGAGCCTCGTCGACCGGTCTGATTTCGTAGGCATCGATGCTCCACTTGGGCCGGGAATGTCTCCAGTCCTGGACATAGGCTTCGACGCCGCTGCCGGGGACGTTCTCGGCGTACACGGTTCCGTCACCGTTCCAATCGTGCACGATGGTGTCCGTTTGGAACTGGCTCAGGCTGCCGCCGTCCTGGTCGCCCCACTGATTGTGGTCCGAGATGCAGAGCACGTCATAGCCTTGGGCGCCGTACAAACCGGCGAGCTCCACCCCGTGATAGGCGCCGTCGCTGTGGCTGCTGTGCATGTGGAAGTTGCCCCGATACCAGGTGCCCGCGAAGGCATAGGGGTCATGGAGCACGAACCGGGGATCGTCGGTCACGGAATCGCAGCCGGAAGCAGCCAGCGCGAAGACGAAGAGAAGGTTGGCGAGAATCTCCGACACCCGGCGCAACGAAGGCCCTCCTCGCACCACGTCCACGAACCCGCCTTCCCAGGGGGCCCGCTTCCACGAATCACACCAAGATGTGGCGCCAGCACCTTTCTCGCCAGCGCCCAGCTCGCCGCGATGGGGAACGCGAAGGGGCCATTATGCCCAGCCGGCTCTCTGGGGTCCATCGTCCGCAGCGCCGCGCACCGTGCGGATTTCCGAGCTTGCCATTCTGGCAGACGGGTGTGACAAGGCGGAGCGACGCGGCTCGCGGTCAGGAGATCTGGCTCGCGGCGCGCCGCGGATGGCGACGCCACAACCAGTACACCGGGATGCCGCTCAGAACGAGGAAGAGACCGGGCCAGGTGTACACGGGCCTCACGACGAGCAGATCCAGCATGATCAGCAAGCAAAGGACGGCATAGGCCCCAGGAAGGAACGGGTAGCCCCACACTTTATAAGGCCGCTCCAGGTCGGGTTGCTTGCGGCGGAGCACGAACAGCCCCGCGGCGGTGAGCACGTAGAAGAAGAGCACCGCGAAGATGACGTAGTCGAGGAGCTCGCTGTAGGTGCCCGTGAAGACCAGGACCGCCGACCAGACTCCCTGCAGGATCAGGCCGGCGGCAGGGACCCCACGCTCGTTCAGCCGGCCCACGGCCTGGAAAAAGAGGCGATCCTGTGCCATGGCGTAGTAGAGGCGCGCCCCCATGAGGGTCATGCCGTTCACGCAGCCGAAGGTGGACATCATGATGGCGAGGGCCATGAGTGCCACGCCGAGCTTGGGCGAGGCCAGCTCGAGCACCGCGGTGCCGACCCGGTCGTCCTGGGCGTGGGCGATGCCGCGCTCGAGAGGCGTGAGCGCGCCTTCGGTGCCGGCCACGGGGAGCGAGGTCACGAAGGCGAGATTCGCCAGCAGATAGAGGCCGATGACGAGAACGGCGCCGAGGACCAAGCTGCGCGGCAAGTTGCGGCGAGGATCCTTGATCTCGCCTGCGGTGAAGGTGATGTTGTTCCAGGCATCGGCGGAGAACAACGAACCCACCATCGTGCCGCCGAGCACCATGAGGATGAGGGCGCCGCTGCCGAGCGGCAGCATGCGCTCCAGGCCGATGTACCGGGGTGTCTCCCGGATGGCGCCCCAGGCGTTGCCCAGGTTGGCGCGGATGACGTCCATGTCGGCCGCCACCGTCAGGCCCACCAGGATCAACGCCACCAGGCCCACCGTCTTGCCCACGGTGAAGAAGTTCTGCACCTTCTTCCCGGCTTGGACACCGCGGCAGTTGACCCAGGTGAGGATGGCGACCACCACCACCGCCACCAACTGACCCGCGGAGATGGTGAACTCCTGCCGCTGGAAGAAGACGATGGGCTCTTCCATCCAAGGCAGCGGGAAGGACCAGAAGATATCGAGGCCGGACTTCCGGAACAGGATCTGATCGGTGCCGAGTGGGGGGATGAGGACG
This sequence comes from Candidatus Krumholzibacteriia bacterium, assembly GCA_035649275.1. Taxonomy (NCBI): domain Bacteria; phylum Candidatus Krumholzibacteriota; class Candidatus Krumholzibacteriia; species Candidatus Krumholzibacteriia bacterium. The sequence continues at coordinate 23,551 of DASRJW010000045.1, read as the reverse complement.
CCGAGGAATTTGGCGAAGGCCACCGAGACGGCGGCGATCGAACCGGTTTGGATCACGACGAAGACCGTCCAGCCGTAAAGGAAACCCCAGAGCGGGCTGTAGGCCTCGCGAAGAAACACGTACTGGCCGCCGGCTTGGGGCATCATGGCGGACAGCTCGGCGTAGGTGAGCGCCCCCATCACGGTGACGACACCGGTCAGCACCCAGACGAGGAGCAGCCAGCCGGCGGAACCCACGTCCCTGGCGATGTCGGCAGAGACGATGAAGATTCCGGAGCCGATCATGGAGCCGGCGACGAGCATGGTGGCGTCGAAGAGCCCCAGTTCCCGGTGGAAACCGCGCTCTGGTTCCAGGGCGACTTGCGGACTCGCTGCCATCGCTCTCCCGGCGGAGGGAGGAAGGTCCCTTCTCGCCGCGGCGGTCGGAGTCCGGGAGTCTACTCCGGCGGCGACGGCGGCGGGGCGGGCAAGCCTCAGGCAGGCCAGGTCCCCTCGTGGCGGCCTGCTTCCGCCTTCGGATACGATGCCTCTCCATGAAGCGCCCCTGGTTCCTACGGCTCGCTTTCTGGATCGGCGTCGTCGTCTTCTGCGCCGTGGGCGGGAACGAGCTCCGCTGGTCGAAGAAGATCCCCTTCGACGGAGCTCCCGACGAAGCCGATCACTACGCACTGGTCAAGTTCGTCGCCGATCACGGCCGGTTGCCACGCTACGGCGAGGACAACTTCGCCGTCCACCTGATGGGGAAGAACCGGCGCCGACTGCCGGCGGATACGAGCCCCGAGCATCTCGAGATGCTGGTGCGTGGAAGCGGCGCCCACGAGATGCGGATCACTTACATCTTCTCGCCGCAAGCGCCCTATTGGCTCAGCGGGATGGTGGCGCGTTGCCTCGGCGGCGCCTCGGAAGCCAAAGCCAGGGGTTTCGACAGCTTCTGCATCGCCCTCGCTGCCCTCTGCACCTATGCCGCCGGTCTGCTGCTCTGGGGCAAGGTGTGGGCAGCGGCGGTCGCCGCACTTTGCTTTGGTCTCTGGCCCCAGGTCAGCTTCGTCGGCGCCTACGTCAACGACGACGCCTACGCCATTCTCGCCCTCGCCGTCTTCGTCTGCGCTGCCGCCTGGGTGCAGCGCGACGGCTTCGGCCGCAAGCAGGCGCTCGTGCACGGCCTCGCCCTCGGTGCGGTTGCAGCCGCCAAGATCTATGTCTACGCCGTTTTCCCTCTCGTCCTCGTGTGGTGGGGCCTCCTATGGCGGCGGCATGGCAAAGTCTTCCTGACCCGGCTCGCCTGGAGCGCCGGCATCGCCGCCCTCATCGCAGTGCCGTGGTTCCTGCGCAACGCGATCCTCTACGACGGTGATTTCACCGGACGGAGGACCATGGCAGCCCGTGCGCGGGAGTACATCGACTCACTGCCACCGAGTGTGAGGGAGAAGACCCACCTCCTCTTTTCCCAAGAGCAGCAGGGGGTCACCTTGCCCGAAGCTTTCAAACGCGGCTTCGTTCGCCACTCCATGGAGAGCTTTTGGGGACGCTTCGGTTGGATGCACCTGCGGTTTCTGCCCTCGGCCTACGAAAGGGCATTTCAAGTGCTCGCTCTGGCTCTGGGATTGTCGCTGGCTTGCCTGCCGCTGCTGCGCGCGAGCGGCGGACTCCGCACCGGCGTTCCCCATCTCTTCGCTTTGCCCTATCTCGCCTTGCTCATCGGGCTCGGTCTCTACAATTGCCTCACCGTGGACTTCCAGCCGCAGGGTCGATACTTCCTCACCTGTGTGCCGGCGCTCTGTTTGCAGCTCGTGGATGCACCCGCCCGTGGCAAGTGGTGGCTCGAGCCCGTTGCCTGGGCGCTCCTGGCTTTCTTCATCCACCAGAATCTGACCGCGTACCGGACGGTTCTCGGCTGACCAGGGAGCGGATCGTGGTGCGCATCGTCCTTTCATTCCTCGGCTGGCTCGTGGCGTGCTCCGCGGCGCTCGCGGCCGAACGCGTTCTGTGGGTCGCGAACTCGGAGACCACGGGCAGCAGCGAGATCGGAGGTTTGGCGGGAACGACGCGGGCCCCCTGGCTCCTGACCACGCTGCAACCTGGAAGAACCGTTCTCACCAGCCTGCGATGGAGCGAGGCGGTGCAGACCCAGAGCCGAGGCCATTCTTCGGCCTCGGGCGCGACGCACTCTTCGGGGAAGACGCACTCTCCGGGGGAGACGGAACTTCTTTCCTGGGATCCGCGAGCGTCACGGCTGCTGCGCTTCGCCGACGGCGAGATGCTCGTGTTCTCGGTGGAAACGCTCGAAGGGAGCAGCAGCGGAGACTCCCTCTTCGGCATTTTCCTGCGCCGGAGCGCCGGCCCCGAGGGTCGCTGGGGCGGGCCCACCCGCTTGACGCCGCGCGCCGGTCGCACCGTGGTCCTCGGTGCACCGGTTCTGCGAGCCGAGCAGCTGCTGTTGCCGGTGGTGTGGGAAGAGAGTGGCGGGATCACGCTGGCGCTGTACGGGTCGGACGACAGCGGCGTGCGCTGGAACGAGATCGCCACGCTCCCTTGGTCGTATTTGGCGGCGCCCGCGCTGGCGGAAAGCGGTGAAGGGCGGTTGCTCCTCGTCGCCCATCGCGGCGAACTCGTGGCCTGCGATTCTGGCGACGGTGGCCGCACCTGGAGCGCCTGGCGCGGGCTCGGCCTCGCTGCCGGAGCCACTGGGATCGCACTCGCGTCTGCCGGCGCCGGGGCGCTGGCCCTGACCTGGACCGATCCGCCGGCCGACCCTGCCCAAGCCCCGCCGGTGCTGCAAGCGCTGCGACTTTCCTTCTCCACCGATGGCGGTCGTACCTGGACGCCGCCGCGGGCGCTCCTTCTCCGCCCAGGGACCATCCCGGTGACGCCCGCGCTGCTCCTCGATCGGGAACGCCTGGTCGCTGCCTGCGTGGAACGCGTTCCGACCGATTGGAGCACGACGGCGGATCGCGTCGTCTGTCTCGGGATGGAGCGACGGGAGTTGCAGGCACCGCTGCCCATCGCCTCGTCCCGGGCGCGTTACGGCATCGCTCCCGCTGCGGCTCGCTCGACCTTGGCGGTCCTCTGCGGCCACACGCTGGCGCGTCCCCTGGGACAGCGGCGGCTCTTCGTGGAAGCCTATTTCATGCGTGCTTTCGCCGCGGTACCGGAAGTCTTCGCCTCCCATGCCGGCGAAGCGCCGGAGTGGTTCGATCCGCGCACGTACGGGGAGCGTGCCCTTGCTTTTGCAGACTCCCTCGCCGCCCAACAAGACGGGGTGGGTTACTGGTCGACCGGGTACGGTGCCGTCTACATCGCCGACATTGGCGCCGCGCTCGGCCTCTTTCCGGCGCTCGAGTCGCAGGCAAGCGAAGAGCAGCTGCGGCTCTGGGAAGCGGCGTCGCGCCGTTTCGTCACCGCGCTGGAGGAAGACGGCATGATCCTGCCGAGCGGTGCCATCGGTGTGGGCTGGCCCGGCTCGGCCATCCCGCGGGTGGAGCTACGCGCCTCCCGTGTTCCGTACTTGGTGAGCACGGCCCTGGCAGGGATCGAGCTGCACGCCTGGCTGGCGCGGCGGAGCGGCAACAAGAGCGACCGGGAGCGCGCCTTCCGCGCCCTGGAGTGGACTCTCGCTCAGGTGCGGGAGGATGGCTCCCTGCCGCCCGGGCCGCAGGTCGTCGATCGGAGAGAGAGCCCCTTCATCGGCGCGGCGTACGTGCAGGAAGGCTGGATGGCAGCGGAGCGATTGCTCGGGCGAGAGGCACGCTCGCGCCTGCGCGCGGTGCTGCCCCGCCATGTGACCTGGTTGTTGCGCCAGCAGCAGCCCGACGGCAGCTGGGGCAGCGGTGCCGACGGAGAGTTCGCGCGCACGCCGGCGAGCATCAACTTCCTCGTCTGGTACGATCAGCGCGTCGAATCGCGCCCCGAGGTGCGCGAAGCGATCCGTCGCGCCGGGCTGCGCCTCGTCGATCCACAACAGTGGCCGGCGACCGAGCTCTTCGCTCCCGGCAAGCACCACGAGGTGCTGCGTGCCCACGCCGGGCGCGTGCTCGCGGCGCTGGCGCGGGAAGGGCCCGCCTGGTGAACGTCGACCCTCTCCTTTGGCGCGGTGCGGCCACTCTGTACGAGGGCCAGGATGCCACCGGACGCGCCGTGGAAGTCACGCTCACCGCGACCGGGATCTCGCTACGTACCAGACAAGGCACGCGACAATTCCAACTCTCGGCGCTGCGCGCCCGCCTCCAGGGCATGAACGACCAGGCGCGCCTCGAACTGCCCGCGCCATCGCGGGGCGTCTTGCTCATCCCCGATCCTGCCGGGGTGGCGGCGCTCCGCCGCACCCGTCTGCTGCCGCGGCGCAGGCGTCGTGGGCCCCTGCTACTCGCCTGTCTCGTCGTGCTCGCCGGAGGAGTCACCTTCTTCTTCACACACGGACTCGATCTCCTGGTGGGATGGGCGGTGCGTCTCGTTCCCGCCGAAGCCGAGGCGAGTCTCGGCCGCCATTTGCTCGAGTCCACTCTTCGAGAGCACCCGCGTCTCGACGATGCGGCGACGCGGGAAACGCTGGCGAAGTGCATGCGGGAATTGCATGGCTCGGGGTCCGCCGGGCAGGACGCCCCCGAGTTCGCCGCCCTCGAGATCGCTCTCGTGGACGACTCCACCGCCAACGCCTTCGCACTGCCTGGGGGAGCCGTGGTCGTCTGCACCGGTCTCGTCGCCCTCATGGAGAACCAGAGCGAATTCCTCGGTGTGCTCGCCCACGAGTTGGGCCACGTGCACATGCGACACGGCTTGCGCCGCGTGGCCCGCACGGCAGGGCTCGGATTCATCGCCGCCGCCGTGGTGGGTGACGTGAACGGGCTGTCGGCAATCGTTCTGGACCAGAGCGCTCTCCTGCTCGGGCTCTCCTACGACCGCAAGGAGGAGCGGGCGGCGGATGACTACGCCGTCCGCCTTCTCGGCTCCCGGCAGCTGGACGGAAGCGGCCTCCTCACGCTTCTCGAACGCCTCGAGGCCGAAGCGAGCGGGCCAAGCCTGCCAGGGTTCCTCTCGACCCACCCGCCGACGGCGGAGCGGCTTGCCCGCCTGCGCCAGAGCCTGGTGGCGACTCCCGAGGCCCGCACCCTCCTGAGCGAGGAGGAGTGGAACGGCTTGCGTCGGCGGGCTGCTGGGGAACCGGGGTAACCGCTTGGGGGCGTTGTGCCCGAGCCCGTTTCGGGTCTACTCTTCGAGCGACCTCGCCTTGGTCCCGCGACCTGCCCTTCGAGGCGCGCGAACAGAATCATGACCCCCGAAGAATGGAGAGCTCCCGTCATGGCGAAACGCTGGGTTGGAAGCGCCCGTGTGCTGCTGCGGGCAAGCCTGGGTACGTTGACCGCATCCGCGCCACTCGCGGCGGCGCCGCTAGGGTCCGGGATCGACCGCAGCGGCTTCGACACCAGCGTGCGGCCGCAGGACGATTTCAACCGCTACGTGAACGGCGGCTGGATCGACAAAACGGAGATCCCCGCCGACAAGGCGACCTGGGGGAGCTTCGCGATCCTCCGGGATGATAGCGACAAGCACCAACGTGAGATCATCGAGGCGCTGTCCCAGCGCAAGGATTTGAAGCCCGGTTCGGAAGAGCAGAAGATCGGCGATCTCTACGCCAGCCTGATGGACGAGGAAAAGATCGGCGCCCTGGGGACGACACCCTTGCGGGCGCACCTCGAGCGCATCGACAAAATCGCCAACCAGACCGACCTGCAGCGGGCCTTCGCGGAGTTCTCCCGCCTCGGTCTCGGCGTGCCGATTTCCCCCCTCGTCAATGTCGACTCGAGGAACTCGACGCATTACGCCGTCTATTTGACCCAGTCGGGTCTCGGACTCCCCAACCGCAACTACTATCTGAAGGAAGGGGAGAAGAACGAGCAGATCCGGGCCAAGTATCCGGAGTACATCACGCGCATGTTCACCTTGGCGGGCTTGAGCGACGGCGCCGGCCGGGCGCGCAGCGTGTACGACCTGGAGATGAAGATCGCCGAGGCACAGTGGACGCCGGAGGACAACCGCGACGCCACCAAGACCAACAATGTCTATCTCGTCACCGCTCTCGGCACCGTCAGCCCCAAGATCGCCTGGCCGAAGTTCCTGGAGGCGGCGGGCATGGCCGGCCGCCAGGATCTCTTCGTGCGCCAGCCGAGCTACATGACCAAGGTCGGCGAGCTGATGGAAACTGTGCCCCTCGAGGACTGGAAGAACTATCTCCGCTTCCATGTCATCGACAGCGCCGCGCCTTGGATGCCCAGCGAGTTCGAGGTCGCGCACTTCGAGTTCTACGACAAGCTCATCAATGGCGTGGAAGAAATGGAGCCGCGCTGGCAACGCAGCGTCGGGGTGGTGAACGGTTCCCTCGGCGAGGCCGTGGGCAAGGTGTACGTCGAGCGGCACTTCCCCCCGGAGGCGAAGAAACGGATGAACGAGCTGGTGCGCAACGTCCTCCAGGCCTTCCAAGTGTCGATCGACAAACTCGCTTGGATGTCGGCGGAGACCAAGACCAAAGCGCAGGAGAAACGGGTCAAGTTCACCAGCAAGATCGGCTATCCCGAGCGCTGGAAGGACTACTCGACCCTGGAGATCCGCCGCGACGACGCTCTCGGCAATCTGACGCGGGCCGCGGCCTGGGAGTACGACCGTAGGCTCGGGCGGATCGATCAAGCCGTGGACCGGAGCGAGTGGCTGATGACGCCGCAGACGGTGAACGCCTATCACAACGCGCGCATGAACGAGATCGTCTTCCCGGCGGCCATCCTGCAGCCGCCCTTCTTCAACCCCAGCGCCGACGACGCGGTGAACTATGGCGCCATCGGCGCGGTCATCGGCCATGAAATCGGCCATGCTTTCGACGATCAGGGCCGCAAGACCGACGGCGACGGCAACCTCAAGGACTGGTGGACCGAGGCCGACGCCAGCGCCTTCACCGCGAAGGCGCAGGCGCTGGTGGAGCAGTACAACAGCTTCAAGGCCCTGGCGGATCTCAACGTCAACGGCCAGCTGACGCTAGGCGAGAACATCGGCGACCTCACTGGCCTCACCATCGGCTGGCTCGCCTACAAGACCTCGCTGCAGGGGAAGGAAGCGCCGGTCATCGACGGGCTCACCGGCGACCAGCGCTACTTCATGGGCTTCGCTCAGATCTGGCGCTCCAAGTCGCGCGACGAGGCCATGCGGCGGCTGGTGCTGACGAACCCGCATGCGCCGCCCCAGTTCCGCGCCAACGGGCCGCTACGTAACTTCGATGCGTTCTATGAGGTTTTCAAGGTCAAGCAGGGCGATGGCATGTACCTGGCCCCGGAGCAGCGAGTCAAGATCTGGTGACGCTCTGGCGGTCAAGGACGCCGGCCATGGGGCCGGCGCGCCGACTCTGACCACGACCATCGTCTACGACGAAACGAGCGAGGCCCCCGGAAGGGGCCTCGCCTTTTGCGCCCGAGGTCGCGCCCATCCGGCTCGAAGCTCAAGGGAGCACGGGGTTCACGGGCTCACCGCAGTCGGTGTTCCAGCGGCCGGCGAAGAAGCCGGCGATCCCGACATCGGTCTCGCGGGTGGGCAGGTAGTGGCCGCCCACGTCGCCCTGACGCTCGCCGCCGCGCGCCACCCAGTGGCCGGCGAAGTTGCCGCCCGGCATGGCTGGGTCATCGTTCGGCGCCCACATGCCACGGGCGAGACCGAGCACCCGACCTTCGCGGTCGATGATCTTGCCGAACCACACGTGCTGGCCTTCCGCGTTGATGCCGAAGTGGCCGCGGATGTGGCCCAGAGGCATCCCTAACGCCGTCGCCCACACACCGCGGAAGACGCCGCGCTCTTCCGCCGTGCGGCGGACCCAGTGGCCGCGGACGTAGCCGTTCGGGCACGCCGGGTCGAGGGAGATGGCTTCGACGGCGACAGCGTTGCCGAGATCGTCCACCGGGATCACCGTGGAAATCGAACGCAGCTCGCGCATCGTCCAGGTGTTGGAGTAGGGAGCGGTGCGGAAGCTGAAGGTGGCTGCCGGATCATCACCGGCTGCGACGATGAGGAGCAAGCCGTCGAAGGACGGCTGCGTGTGCGAGACGAAGCCGAGCACCTGGCGATTCTCCCGCGGCAGCAAGTGGTCGCCGGGTGGTTCGAAGGCGATGGTGTGCAGGACGCCGACGCCGCCGCTGCTCACCGCGATCTGGCCGCTCCAATCGGTCACCTGCGTGTTGTCGCGGTTGCCGCGCAGCTGCCCCCAGAGGACCCGGAGCGCGAAGGCGCCCGGAGGTACTTCGGCGGGCTCCACCGGCACCATGCTTTCCTCGGCGTCGATCTTGGCGACGGCCGGATCCCCGAAGGCCGGTTGCTCATCGGTGTACTCGTAGCCGCCGTACTCGCCGGTGAGATTCGTCGATGCCTCCCAGTCGGCGCTGGGCGTGGCAGGGCTCTGTTCCGAACCCGTGAGGAAGTCGCACCCCACGAGCCACACCAATGACGCGCCCCACAGAAGGCCCCGCTGGAACAGGGATGGCGCTCGCATGTTGTCTCCTTAGGTCTGAAACCCAGGATCGCCTCGATCCTGGGAGGCGATCTCGAACCGTCGTGTTCCTGCTCTGCAGCGCCGGTGCCACCCCTACGGCAACCCCACCCTATTTTATAAGTATCGCAGAGTCAGATGCTTGGCTGCAGAGCACGGCGCTGGTTGGGGCCGCGCGTGCCGTCGATGTGAACCCCTGGGTACAGGAGAAAGATCCGGTGTACGGCTGGGGGCGCCGCCGGGGGCGACGGGCTCAGTACAGGCCGAAGGTGAGCGCGGTGGAGACGAGCAAGGTGGTGGTGTCGTCGCGGTCGTCGGCGTGGTCTTCGGGCTCGAGGCTGAAGAACAGGTCCAGGTTGAGCCTAGGCGGGAAGTGCCAAGAGAGCATGAGCGTCGACCAGTTGAAGAGGTAGTCGGTGAACAGGACCTCGCTGCCGGCTCGATGGGTGCGGACGCCGATCTCGTTGGAGAACTGCACCCAGAGCGACGGCCCCGGGAGGTAGGAAAGTGTCCCCTTCAGCCCCCACTGGTCGTAGGGGCGGTCGAAGACGCTCCCGGTGCGGCGGAACTCGCCGCGTGGTCCCACTCCAAGGGTGGTGTTCGGCGTGAGCTCTCGCTCCAAGAGGATCTCCACCGACTGCTCCGTGGCGTCGGTGTAGATGCTGTCGGGGAGGTCGTAGTTGGTGACCAACGCCCGGTAGGCCGGGCGCAGGCGGGTGCTCATGCCGAGGGCGGCGCTGAGCGTCAGGTCCGCCTCGTAGTCCAGGTAGGGGCTGCGCGTCCCCGTGTCCCGATAGCGCCGGCGCTCCACCCATTGGTCCAGCGTCAGCGTGTGGGCGCCGAATTCCTGTGTCCAGCCCGCGGTGATCCGATGTGCCCGGTAGTCGATGGCGGTGGAATCCGGCACTTCGCGCCGGCCGTAGGAGTACCCACCCCGGAGCTCGGAGAAAACGCCCCAGCGTCGTTCCACCTCGGCGCCCAGGTCGTGACGCCAGTAGTCGTAGTTGTAACGCGAACGTTGCATGAAGTGGGCGTTCTCCAAGCGACCGGTGCCGCGCAGCCGCCACGGCCCCACGGGCCACACGGTGACGAGAAGGCGCGACGTGTTGGTGAGGTAGTCGCTGGAGAGCGTGTACTGTGAGAGTTCGCGCCAGGCCTTGGTGTGCAAATCATCGAGAATCTGGACGTCGAGGGTGCGAGCACGCCAGCGCAATCCCAGGTGGGTATCGTTTCGTGTCGCTTCCTGGCCGATGCCGAGGCTGTTGGCGAGCTCGAACCAGGCGTTGCCGCGGTGTTCCAAGCCCAGGATCCAGCGGCCGCTCAGCTCGTCGATGAGATCCAGGGTGTCGTCGTCCGCCACGGTGTAGCGCTGGCCGAAGGAGTCGTAGGCCAGGGCCACACTGGAACGCAGGATCCAGGCTCTTTCCGGTGCCGCCAGGAGATCTTGAGCGCCGGCGGGAGAAGAGGTGAGCGCGGCGAGAAGAAAGGCGCCGGCTGGGAAGAACGCGAGCGTCGCGAGCCACGCTGGGACATAGGGAGGCGCCGGGAGCCTCGCAAGGAGCCACGCAGCGAGGAAACGAGCGGGCTGCCCACACATACTTGCCGTCCACGACACGGGGATCGAAACGGGAAAAACCAGACCCGGGCGCAAAGGTCATCGAACCCCGGGCTCAGAGGTCACCGACTCCGGCGAGCTGCACGGCACGGCGAGCCAGGTTGCGGGCCACGCGGGCTTCCTCCAGCGCCTGCTGCAGCTTGTTCTCCAGTCGCAACTCCCGGGCGCGCTCCAGATGGCGCTTGGCGTTCTCGAGAAGCGTCACAGCTTCTGGGCTGGCGGAGTCCTGGACCCTTTGCATCGCATCGTCCACGTAGGTGGCGGTCTCCTCCAGAACGAGATCCACCCGGCCCGCATCCAGCGGCGCCTCGCGGAGACGCATGGCGTTGAGAACGAGCTCGCGAGCCTGCTGCACCAACCGCTCGGCGGCGTCGGGATGGCCGGCGAGGCGCTGGGCTTCCGCCTGCTCGAGGAGGGTTGTGGCGCGCTGCAAGATTTCCTGCGCGCGGGCGTTCTCCCCCGCGTCCGCCGCGGCGCGCTCGAGCAGGTGGCGTGTGTTCTCGAGGATCCGCTCCAGGCGCTGTCCCGGCTCGGGGCGGACGAAACTGTCGAGGAAGCGCATCGTGTCGATGCTGATGCCGATCACTTCCTGGAAGCGCTGCTCGTGGAAGGCTTCGCGCGCCTGTTCGAGGCGTCGGGTCGCGAGCTCCAGGGTGCGCACCGAGCTCTCGTCGGGCACGTCACCGGCGGCGGCTCGAGCTTCCTCGAGACGGCGCTCCAGCCGCTCGAGCGCCTGCTGCGCGCGCTGCTCCAGGTGTGCCTGCTGGGAGGCGATCTGCACGGCACGTTCGGCGAGAGAGCGGGCGCGGAGAGAGAGTTCGAGCGCACGCTGCAGCTCCACCAAGCCGGCGTACGGTGAGAAGGCGATGGTCTTGGCTCTTTCCTGCAGCTGGAAAGCGAAGCTCAGTTGCTCGCGCGCCCGCAAGTTGCCGTGCTCTTCCACGACCGTACGAGCGCGCTCGAGGATCTGGTCGGTGCGTTCGAGCTCGTTTCGCAGGCGCTCGCGCTCCTGCGCCCCCGCGTCGGCCGCGAAGGCGCCGAGGCAGCAGAGGAGGGCGAGCACCACGAGGCCGGCCTGCCGGGCGATGGGGGATGGGTCGTGGCGCATGGTGTCGACTCCTTGCGGGTCGATCCCTCGACAGGGCCTGCCCGGTGTCATTTCCCGCCGGGCCGGCGCTCACCGGCCTCGGGTGCGCGCCTTGTGGCGTTCTCCTCGCTTCCGTCGAGCAAGCCGCGCTCCACGCTGGGGCCTCTGGGAGGCAGAGGCGAACTGGAGCTCTGACAAGCACCTACGGCGCTGTCTCGAATGCTGCCGAGGGTCGTCACCGAATCCGGCTGTACCGTCCCGTACACCACTGAACCAGCGCGAACGCCGCGGATCCAGACACGGAGCCCAGAGGTGATCCATCTCCCGGCGGTGATTCCTCTGCTGCGGCGTCTGAAACCGAGGGCTCAGCTTCCGCCGCTGCGACGCCCAATGCGCCCAGGCACGATGCGCCGCGGCCATCCTCAGATGGGAATGCCGTGCTTCTCCATGCGGCTGTAGAGCGTCCGCCGTGTCATTCCGAGGAGTTTGGCGGCCTCGGTCTTGTTGTTGTTCGTTCGCTCCAGCGCGCGTCGAATGAGGTGCGCCTCGAGGCGGTCGAGGTCGACGCCACCGGCGGGAAGGTCCATCGGCTGATCCGCGCCAGCAGTCCATTGCGGCCCTTGTCCCGCGACCCCGATCGTGGGTCCGGAGAGGCTCGGTGCTTGTCCCGAGATGCCGCTCTGGGGGAAGTGCGTGGCAGTGAGTGGTTGCCCCTGCGCCAGGATCGTGGCGCGTTCCACCACATTGCGGAGCTCCCGCACGTTGCCGGGCCAGTCCTGGGCGCGGAGCTGCTCTGCCATATTGGCAGGCAACTGCGCGTGGGGGTAGCGCAACTCGCGCAAGAAGAACTCGGCGAGGAGCGGCACGTCGTCCCGCCGCGCCGCCAGCGACGGCACCTGAATGGGGAACACGTTCAGGCGGTAGAAGAGGTCTTCCCGGAAGCTTCCCCGGGCGATGGCGCTGGCGAGATCCCTGTTGGTGGCGGCGAGAATGCGGATGTCGACGTCGAAGGACTGGGCGCCACCGAGACGCGTCACCTTGCGCTCCTCGAGAACGCGGAGGAGCTTGGCCTGCACCTCGGCACCCATCTCGCCGATCTCGTCGAGGAAAATCGTTCCGCTCTGAGCGAGCTCGAAGCGTCCCTGCCGGCGCGCCTCGGCGCCGGTAAAGGCGCCCTTCTCGTGGCCGAAGAGCTCGCTTTCGAGCAAGGAATCCGGAATGGCGGCGCAGTTCACCGCGACGAAGGGCCGCGCGGCACGACTGCTCTGCACGTGGATCTCCCGAGCCACGAGCTCCTTCCCGGAGCCGCTGGCGCCCTGGATCAGGACCGTGGCTTCGCTGCTGGCGACGAGACCGATCAGCCGGCGCAGCTCCTGCACGGCGGCGCTTTCGCCGACGATCGGGACGCGCTCCCGGCCCGCGAGCTGGTCACGGAGCAGGCGGTTTTCCTGCGCCAAGGAAACGTTCTCCTGCGCCAGCCGCCGCTTCTCCAGGATGCTCTCCACGATGCGACGCACCTCTTCGATGTCGAAGGGCTTCAGCACGTAATCCGTGGCGCCGAGCTTGAAAGCCTCACGGGCGCTCTGCACCGACGAGTACGCCGTCATCATGACGACATCGGTCTGCGGCGAGTGCTCCTTCACGGCGCGGAGGATTTCCATTCCGTCGGGCGGAGTCATGCGGATATCAGAGATGACCAGGTCGAAGTGGTCCGACTGCAAGCGCTGCAGCGCTCCCGCCCCCGTGGTTTCCACCTGCACGCGAAAGCCCGCCTCCGCCAACTCCTCTCCCAAGAGCTGGCCCATGCGTTTCTCGTCGTCGACGATGAGGATGTGCGGCATGCTCACCTCGATCCCGCCCCATCGGCATGCGCTCGAGCACGGGGCGCACATGGGGCAGCCTAGTCAATGGCAGGTCACGGCGCCAGGATGGACGCGAGTACGCCGGCGCACGGCACCCTGCCACGAACCTGCACCTTGCCACGAGCCGGCACTTCGCCAGGAACCCCCAGGTTCATGCGCTGGGGAGCCGCACCTCGACGCGTGTGCCCCCGCCAGCGGGCGCTTCCATTTGGATCTGGCCTTGGTGCTCCTCCACGATCCGCTGGACGATGGCGAGACCGAGGCCGCTGCCTTTCTCCTTGGTGGTGAAGAACGGCTCGAACACGCGGTTCCGGAGCGCCGGCGGAATGCCGGAGCCCGAATCGGCGACGGCGAGGCAGGCAAAGGATTCCTCCGTTCGCACCTGCACTCGCAGGCGACCGCCGCCGTTCATGGCTTGTACCGCGTTGAGCACCAGATTCATGAGCAGCTGCCGCAGGCGCTGAGCGTCACCGCGCACACTGCAGGACGCGGGCATCTCGGTCTCCAGGGAGACGCGGGCAGACTCCAGCTCGGGCTGCATGAGACGCAGCGTGCGCTGCACGAGCGCGACCAGGTCGAGGCTGGCGAAGCGCGGCGCCTCGTCACGGGCGAAGCCGAGGTACCCGTCCAGGACGGCGCTCAGACGATCCACTTCCTCCTCGATGTAGTCGAACTTCTCGTCCGGAGAGGCGGGGTCGCCATGGAGTTTCTTCAAGCGCGTCGCCGTCGCCCGGATGATCCCGAGAGGATTGCGGATCTCGTGAGCAATGCCTGCCGCCATGCGGCCCATGGAAGCGAGGGTCTCGGCGCGTTGCACTGCGGCCTCGGCACGGGCGAGGCGGCTCTGGGCGCGCGCATGAAAAATTCCCAGCACCACGAGGACCGCCAAGCTGCCGGCGCCGAGCACGAAGAGGGATTGCCCCAACCGGCGCAGACCGGCGAAGAAACGAGCGTCCGCCTCGACTCCCACGGCGAAGCTCGAATCGCCCTGGATCGGGGCGTAGCCCGACATCAGGTATTCCTGCCCGGAGCGATAGAGCGACGTGTGGGCCGGGCTGCCGCGCAGGGCGGCCAGCACCTCGGCCCGGTACAGCGGATCCTGGCGCAGGAGGTCGCCGGCCGTGTGGATGGCGTCGAGAAAAGGCCTGGCCTCTTGGTCGTAGAGCGTGATGTTCGCCAGATCGGCCGCGTCCATGATGGCGGCGAGTCGACTGCGCAAGAGCAAGGCGTCGGTGCCGCTCGCGAACGAGTCGGCGAGTGCCGGCGTCGTCGTTTCCACGTCCTGGCTCGGCTCGAACCAGGCGTTCACCACCTGCTCCGGATCGAGCACGGCACCGAGCGTCTGGGCTAGCGACTCCAGGCGGCGCGCCAGCTCGGCTTCCAGAGCGGCGCGCGTGTCCCGGTACTGTAGCCACAGGGTCACGTTCAGGATGGTGACGGATGCTGCCAGGAAGAGCAGGGCGGCGAGCATGCGGCCGGAACGCGTCGTGGACATGGCGACCTCGGGGAGAGCTCGGGCCCGGTCCTATCCTGCATCCGGGACGGCCCCAGAATCCACCGTCCGCTCCTGGAAGTCTCCCGCAGATCGAGCGAGCAGCTTCGATGCCGGGCGTCGCCATGTTTCGACGAGTCGTGCCGGCTCGCAGTGCAAACGTGTGCTATCATTCCTCGGTCACTTTCGACGAATGGGGTTCCGGCACGACAAACAGCTAACGCTTACTCCTTTGCAGAACAGCATGGCTTCGAGAACGGGGATTCTCCGCAAGAGCCCCTCGCAGCCACGGGCGTCACTCTCCCAGAGTGACGGGGGGCCATTACGTTTCTCGCCTGGCGCGCCCACGATCCTGCCGCAGGCGCTGCGGCGAGCCGCTGACCTTTCCCCGGCACGCGGCATCCTGTACCTGCAACCGCTCGGGGACAAGGTCCAGCAGTCGTACGCGACGCTTCTCGAGCAGGCGCGACGGATCAGCGGCGGTCTACGCGCGCGGGGGCTTCGACCCGGCGACATCGTGCTCTTCCAGTTCCCTAGCGCCAGCGAATTGGTCCCCGCCTTCTGGGGCTGCATCCTGGCGGGCGTCGTACCGACGCCGACAGCCGCAGTCGCGGCGAGCGACCCGCAGCAACCGGCGGCGCGGCGATTCCTCGAGGCGCTGGCTCTGCTCGGTGGTGCCCGCATCCTCTGTACGGCAGCGCTTGCTCCGGTACTGCGAACCATCTTCCTCTCCGCCGGGATTCCCACCTCCGATGTCCTCGTGTTCGAGGATCTGCTGCACAGCCGGCCGGCGGCGCAAGAGCACTCGTCAGCCCCTGATGACCTTGCCCTCCTCCTCCTCACCTCGGGCAGCACGGCGCGGCCCAAGGCAGTGATGCTGAGCCACGCCAACCTGCTCGGCTCCGCCCAGGCCGCGGCGCAACGTCACTCCTTCACGGACCGCGACATCTCGCTCAATTGGTTGCCCCTCGAGCATGTCGGCGGGCTGGTCATGTTCCACCTGCGCGACGTGGTGACTGGTTGCCGGCAGATCCACGTGCCCGCGGAAGCCATTCTGCAGTCGCCGCTCCTCTGGCTCGATCTCGTGCACCGCCATCGTGTGAGCCTCACCTGGGCTCCCAACTTCGCTTACGCCCTTGTCAACGACCGGGCGGAAAGCATGACGGGGCGCCGTTGGGACCTGCGGTGCTTGCGCTTCGTCCTCAATGGCGGTGAGACCATCGTGCCCCAGACGGCGCGTCGCTTCCTCGAACTGCTCACTCCCTTCGGCCTCCCGGAGACGGCGATGCATCCGGCCTGGGGGATGTCGGAGACTTCTTCCGGCGTCACCTACTCGGAGCTCTTCTCGCGCAATGCGACCTCCGCCACCGATGCCTGGGTGGAGGTCGGTACCCCGCTGCCGGGATTGGCGGTGCGGATCACCGACAGCGAGGACCACGTCGTGGCCGAGGGTGACACTGGCGCGCTGCAGGTGCGTGGCGTCGCGGTCACCTCCGGCTACTGGAACGACCCGGAGACCACGCGGTCATCGTTCACGGCGGACGGGTGGCTGCGCACTGGTGACGTCGGTTTCCTGCGGGAAGGGCAGCTCACTCTCACGGGCCGCGAGAAGGACATCGTCATCGTCCACGGTGTGAACTATTCCTGTCACCGCATCGAGGCTGCGGTCGAAGAAGTGGCAGGCGTGGAAACCTCGTTCACCGCCGCTTGTGCGACCCGGGCTCCTGCCGAGCAGACTGACAAGCTCGTGATCTTCTACAGCACGCCGCTGACGGAGGCCGAGGCACGGCGAGAGCTGGCGGAACGCATCCGTGCGACACTGCTCCGCGATATCGGGATCCCCGCCGAGCATCTCGTCCTGCTCCCGCGCCAGCAGATCCCCAAGACCGCGATCGGCAAGATCCGCCGCTCCGAGCTGCGGCGACGCTTCGAAGCGGGCGAGTTTCGAGACACCGCAGCGCTGCCGGGAGGGTTCCATCGGCGAGTCTGGCGCGAAGTTCCTCGACTCGCGCAAGCGCTTCTTCCCAAGGGCCCGTGGCTGGTGTTCGCCGACGAATTGGGTCTGGGAGAATCGCTGGCCCGACGGCTCGCAGAAGAGGGTCACGACGTCACTGTCGTCGTGCCAGGAAAGAAGTTCTTGCGAAGCAGGCCAGGGCAATACGTCGTCGATCCCCATGCTCCGAGCGACTACGGTCTCCTGCTCTCGAGCCTTGAAAAGGAGGGGCTGTCACCGCGCCGCTTTGTGCACCTCTGGACTCATGCAGCCGACAGGCCCTTGCTCACCGCGACCGAGCTCGAGAAGCAACAAGCCCTCGGCCTGCACAGCGTGCTGCACCTCGCGCAGGCGCTGGCTCGAAGCATGAGGACAGAGTCGCTTCGCAACCTCTGGGTCGTGTCGAATGGCGCCTTCGAGGTGCAGCCCGGCGAGGGCGTGGCCTGTGAGAAGGCCGCCTTGCCCGGCCTGCTGAAGACCTTCCCGCGTGAAATCCCAGGTCTCGTCGTCGTCCACTGCGATCTGGCGGGAGCGCAAAAAACAGGAGAGCTGGACGACCTGGTTCGTGAGCTCGCTGCCGCCGCGGTGAGCACCGAGATCGCCTACCGTCACGGCCGCCGCTGGCGGACGCAGCTCGTCAGCACCGAGATACCGCCGGACCTCACCGCTGAGGTGACACCGAAGCACGCTGCCGAGATCCCGCCAGCCGAAAATGCAGCAGGCGTCCCCGCCGCATCCACACCCATCGTCACCGGCGGCTTCTACATCGTGAGCGGTGGCCTGGGTGGCATCGGCGCTGCTCTCGTCCGCGAGTTGCTCAGTCGCCATCGGGCCAGGCTCCTCGTCATCGGGCGAAGGAAGGCGATCGAGGTCGAGGCGACGCTGCGTGATTTGCAGGGACTGGGCGGCGAGATCGTCTACCACTCTGCCGATATCGCGGATGCGGAAGCCGTGGACTCTGCGCTGCAGGAGGCTGTGCACCGTTGGGGCAAGATGCCCGACGGGGTCTTCCATCTCGCCGGACTCTACGAGTCACGTGCGCTCGCCGACGAAACGACGACGACGCTGGCGCGCGTGCTCCGCGCCAAGGTGCTCGGGGCATGGGTGCTGCATCGGCTCCTCCGGGAGCGGGTTGGG
Source organism: Candidatus Krumholzibacteriia bacterium (assembly GCA_035649275.1). Lineage (NCBI taxonomy): Bacteria > Candidatus Krumholzibacteriota > Candidatus Krumholzibacteriia > Candidatus Krumholzibacteriia bacterium. The sequence continues at coordinate 5,851 of DASRJW010000045.1, read as the reverse complement.
GCGCTGTTCGTGAGCTTCTCCTCCATGCTCGGGGATACCGGGGGTGCGCTCCATGGCGCCTATGCCGCCGCCAATGCCTTCCTGATCGGACTCGCACACCAGCAACAGTCGTTGGGAATGCGCGCACACTGTCTCCTGTGGAGTTCCTGGACGAGCACCGGAATGAATCGAGATGATGTGTACGACGCGGCGCTTCGGGCCCAAGGGTACTTGCCGCTCTCGCCCGCAGAAGGTTTGTCGACGCTCTGGGCGGCGTTGCGGTCGGAGCATCCACACCTCTTCATCGGTCTGGATGCGAGAAACCCACGCGTACACCAGCGTCTAGAGTCCCCTGCTGCCGTCCCGGAATCCAAGCAGGACACCAGCGCACCAGCGCCAATTTCCACGGAGGTATCGACGACGGCCAGGATCGTCCCTGCGGTCGTGGCCGCGCCGCGGACGGAGAAAGAGCGCAAGCTGATCCAGATCTGGGAGGAGGTGCTCGAACACTCCCCCATCGGCATGCAGGACAGTTTCTTCGAGTGCGGCGGCGACTCGCTTCTTGCCGTGCGCATCGTGGCGGAGATCGAGGCCGTCTTCGGGATTCACCTGCCCACGGCGGCGCTCTTCCGCGCTCCCACGGTCGAGCAGCTGGCCGCCATGATCGAGCGAGAGCCGCCGCCGCCCTACAGGGTCATTCCGTTGCACGCCGAGGGACGTCGCCTGCCCTTTTTCTGTTTGCCAGGGGGGCAGGACGACACCATGGTTTTTCGCGACTTGGCAACCGCCATGGACGCAGAGCAACCGCTGTACGGCGTTCAGGCCGCGGTGCTCGACGGCCGCGCATCGTGCCCCGCCACGATCTCTGTCGAAGAGGTGGCGGCGCATTTCGTGAGCGAAATCCGCAACGTACAACCGCTAGGGCCGTATCGCCTCGGCGGGCATTGCCTCGGCGGAATCATCGCCTTCGAGGTCGCCCAGCAACTGTGCGACGCAGGCGTGGAAGTCGAGCTCCTCGCGATGATCGATACGATCGTGGTCGAGTCCTCGCCGACGCATGTCGTCGCCCCTCTAGGCCTCCGGCTCGAGCGTCACTGGCGCGAGCTGTCTCACCGCTCTCTGGCGGGCAAGCTCGGATACTTGGTCGGGAAAGTGAAAGGCCACCGCGGCGCCAGGGAGACTCGCCGCCGCGCGCGCCGGGCGGTCGCGTCCATCGAAGACATGGCCCGCCGCTATCGTCCGCGGCCGTATCCGGGCCGGCTCACATTGTTCCTGGCGCGGGATTCCTTCCTCGGGCGCGACCCTCGGCGGGACCCGCGCCTGCGCTGGCGCGGGCTCGCAGAAAAGGGGACCGAAGTGATCCTCGTGGCGGGAGACCACGAGTCGCTTCTACGGCCGCCGTTCGTCGGCGATCTCGCCATGCGGCTCGACCACGCTCTCGCGGGTCCGGCGGCGACTTAGTCTGGCGGCCGATCCCGCCGCCCCCATGCACCAGCTCGGAGGCCCGGGCGCAGCTGCACCAACGCGACACCGGCCAGCATCGCCACGATGCCTCCGATCTGATGCAAGGCGAGGCGTTCACCGAGGATGGGGGCGGCGAAGAAGGCGGTGTAGAACACCGTCGAGGTGCCGAGGATGCTGGCCTCGTAGGAACGGAGGGTGCGCAAGACGTAGTTCCACACGGTGAGACCGATGGTGATCGAAACCACTCCGTTCAGAGCGATGATGCCCCAGTGTCTCCCGCTGGAAACAGTTGGCGGCCAATCCGTGAGGAGACCGACGAGAACCACCGGAAGGCCGCCGATCCACAGGGCGACCGTGGAGACGACGCTGTTGGAGAGACCATTCTCGGTGACGAGGGCCAGCTTGCGGGCAATGTTGTTGGTCGAGGCCAGCGCCAGCACCCCGACGGCCACGTACACCACACCGATCATCTCGGCAGGCGGAGGGATCTCGCGGAAGAACACTCTCAGACCGAGAATGGCGACGAGCGCACCGAGCAGCTGAACTGCGGATGGCTTCTCCCACAGGATCACGATGCTCATCAACATGGTCACGATGCCCACGAAGTTGACCAGGTAGGTGAGCGTCGTCGCGGGCAGCTTGCTCAGCGCGAGCATGAACAGCACCCGGACGATCATGAAGTTGCCGATCCCGATCCAGAGGATGTAGGCCCACACCTCCCGGCCGAGACGCTTCGGGATGCGTTCCCGGCGCCAGGCAAAGGTGTAGAGCGTCAGCAGGTTGCCACCGATGGCGATCTGCAGCCAGACGAAGGTGAAGGCGGGGACGTCGCGCAGGGCGAGCTTCGCCAGCACGCTGGCGACGGAGCCGGCGATGAGCACGGCGGAAGCTTGGGCGATGGCCGTCAGGCGGGCGTTCATGCATTCCCCTGTCCCGACAAGGAGTCGCCATGCGAAAGGCGAAAGCGATACTATGGTTCCATCGGGTGCCAAGTCACGACAGCCCGCCCCACAAGGCCTGGCGCTACGGGGCGTGCACTCAAGGCGGCCGATCGAGGGCTCTCATGCGTAAGCACCAGGTCACACCCAGGGTGTTGACGCGTCCACCGCGACCGTCCCTGCGCCCGTTCGTGCAGACGCTGTGGGCGGTGGGGCCGACGGCCTCGCTGCGGCCGGCCGGTGTCGCCCGCGAGCGCGTGCTGCCGACGGGGGAGATGCACCTCGTCTTCCGTCTCACGGATCACCCGCTCCGGCTCTTCCAAAGCATCGATGACCCTACGGGGCAGACGATCAGCCACGCCATCGTCGGCGGTGTACGCGCCTCGTTCTACGTGCGGGACGTCTCCGAGCCCGTCGGCTCGGTCGGGGCGCAGCTACACCCCAGCGCTTCCGTGCTCTTGTTCGGCGTCCCCGCCGAAGAGCTCGCCGGGCGTCACACGCCTCTGGACGATCTCTGGGGTCCGGTGGCTGCCGAGATGCGCGAACGACTGCAGGAGGCGAGCCCGGAGCAGCAGCTCGAAATCCTCGAGTCGTTTCTCGCGGCGCGACTTCCCAAGGTGCGGGCCCTCCACCCCGCCGTGGCGCATGCCCTCGAGCGCTTCACGACGACCGCCAGCGTGCACGACGTGGTCCGTGAAGGTGGATGGAGCCACCGTCGGTTCATCGAGTTGTTCCGGAGCGCTATGGGGGTCACGCCGAAGCTCTACACGCGCTTGCTCCGTTTCCAGCGCATCATGCGGCGGATGGACACCGACCCGCAGGCCGCGTGGGTCGACGTCGCCCTGGACGCTGGATACAGCGACCAGCCGCACTTCACCCGGGAGTTCCGGGAGTTCGCCGGCGTCACTCCCGGCGAGTTCCGCGCGCTTGCGCCGAGACACACGCACCACGTCCCCGTTCGCCCCTCGAGCGGCGGCCAGGACGCCCCAGGCAGGGATCCCAGCGCCAGGCTCTGAGGTACGGATCCCACGACAACACCTGAGGCCCGGATGAGCAAAGGACTAGAGGCCCGGATCTCCCGGTCCGGCTCTGCGGTGCGACTTTCGGACAGGGGGAGAGGTCAATTTCGTTCAAGACCGGAGGCTCCCCCCGCCTCAAACTGGCCTATGGTGGTTCACGCACAAAGGAGCGACCGATGAAGATCAAAGAGATGTTCCCGTACCTCCACGTCCGGAACGCAGCGCAGGCCATCGACTTCTACAACCGGGCCTTCGGCGCCCAAGAGAAGTTCCGCCTCACCGAGCCGAGCGGCCGCATCGGCCACGCCGAGCTGGACTTCGGCGGCATGACGCTCATGCTGTCAGACGAGTACCCCGAGTGCGGCATCCGAGGGCCACAGGCGGCCGGGGAGACCACGGTCACGATGCACCTGCATGTCGACAACGCCGACGAGTTCATCCAACGCGCCGCCAAGGCCGGGGCCGAGGTCGAGAGGCCGCCGCAGGACGAGTTCTACGGCGAGCGTGGCGGGGTCGTGCGGGACCCGTTCGGCCATCGGTGGAACATCGGGCACAACATCGAGGAAGTCTCACCGAGCGAGATGCAGCGGCGTTACGATGAACTGATGAAGGGCAAGTGAGGTTCTGGGCCCCGAACAGCGCGCACCCTGGTCGCGTCACTCGTCCCACCCATCAGCGGCGTGGAGACCCCCGGTCCGGGAGCGGGATTTCCTCCCCCTCCGGCCCGGAGGTCTCCACCGCCCGCTGACGTCTGCTCTAACAATCGGCTGGTGAAGTAGAGCGCCTAGGGTCTCAGTGAGCTCCATGCTTCGGCAGGAGCGCCCGTGACTGTCGTCACCGCGGGGTTGACGACGTACATCACGAGTGCGACGACGAACAACGCCAGGCACGCGTACATCAGAGCAAGAAACCAGTCCCCTTCGCTGCGGTGACGCCGGGCCGATTGAGGGTCAGGGTGGATGACGCGAAGCTGGACGCGAGTGCCCTCTGTGGAAGCTGCCCTCTCCGGGGTGAGGATTCTGTGTGTGTTCATTGGAGCTCTCCTGTGCATGGCGTCCAAGCTCGGAGCAGGTCGGGACGCCGGGATCCTTTGCCGTTGCGTTCACTGTCTACACAGGCAAGATACGCAGCCGACGCCGGGGGGGTGTCCCAGCGCCGTACAAACTTTGTACCAATTGTGCAAAAACGAACCCCGCCTGATTCAACGTAGAGCTGGGACGCGTCGTCAGCGTGCGTCCACATGGTCCGGGCCGGTGATCACGGTGGTGTCGGTTCGATCAGGCAGGCAAGTCGAAGCCGAGGCCGGGGGCATCCTTGGGGTAGAGGATGCCTTCGCGGAGGATGACGGCACCGTCGGAAGGATCACCTTGCAGGCCGAGGTGGCCGTCGAGGTCGGCGTAGGCGACGTTGGCGCGCGAGAGGGCAAAGTGGAGGCCCGCGGCGATGGCGAGCGCCGCTTCGTCCATGCAACCCACCATGACCTCGTAGCCGGCGGCGCGGGCGACAGCGTTGATCTGCAGCGCCTCGAAGATGCCGCCGACCTTCATCAGCTTGACGTTCACCATGTCGGCGACGTCCTTCTTGGCGAGGCGGAAGGCGTCGCGCAGGCCCATCAGGCTCTCGTCGGCCATGACTGCAATGGGGACGTCGCGGGCCACCTCGCCGAGGAGCGCCGGTTCCCCTTTCGGCGTGGGCTGTTCGAGGATGACGAGCTTGGCCTGGCGCGAGCGGGTCACGAACTGCCGCGCCTGTTCCACCGTGTAGCCCTGGTTGGCGTCGAAGCGTAGTTCGACCTTCTGGCCGACGGCTTCGCGGACCCGCAGCACGCGACTGACGTCGTCTTCCATGTCACGCCCGCCTTTGAGCTTGAGACAGCGGAAGCCGCGAGCCACCCAGTCGCGTGCCCGGGCCACGGTGTCCGCCTCGGAGAGGATGCCGATGGTGACGTTCGTCTCGATGCACTCGCGGTAGCCACCGAGCAAGCGCCAGAGCGGCAAGCCGCATTCCTTGCCCAGGAGATCGTGCAACGCCATGTCGAGAGCGGCGAAAGCCGCGGGCTGCGGGCGCAGCGCTGGGCGCAGGCGGTGGTGCTGCAGGCCCACGCGCGTCGGATCGGCACCGACGAGCAGTGGCGCCGCTTGTTCATGGATGGCGTGAAGGACGCTCTCCGCGCTCTCACCGGTGATGGGCAGATCGGGTGCCGCGCAGCCGTAGCCCACGTGCGGCCCGTCGGTCTCGAGGCGAACGAAGACGTTGGTCGTGGACTCGATGCTCTCGTAAGCGATGGCGTAGGGCTCGGAGAGCCGCATCGTCACCGGCCAGGCTTCGACGCGCGTGATCCTCATGCGGAACTCCTTCGAGGGAGGCGCACGCACCCTCACGGGCGAGTTACGCGGGCGGTCGAGTGATCGGCCAAAGCTGAGGGGCTGCTTCCGCCCGGCGTTGTCTGAG
>DASRJW010000044.1 GCA_035649275.1 Candidatus Krumholzibacteriia bacterium | reverse complement strand
ATGTGTTCTTAGCTGATGACCTCCGGACAGCTGCCGCCTCCGATGGTTGATCGATTCTACGCCGCCTCGGGTTCCACCTCCTCCGGTTTCTGCATCTCTGCAACGCCGTCGACGAAGGCCTGGTACGGTGTCCGTCCTTTGGTGCGATAGCCCTGATGGGCGCGCTCACGGTTGTAGAAGTCCAAGTACCGATCGAGATCCGCTTGCAACTGATCGAGGCTCTCGTACTCGGTCTTGCGGAAGGCAACCGCGAAAAACTCCTCCTTCAGCGTCCGATGGAAGCGCTCGCAGAAGCCGTTCGTTTGCGGCGAGCCCACCTGCGTCCGCCGATGCAGGATCTGGCTGATCGACAGATACAGCTCGTACGGATGCTGCAGTGGCCGACCGCAGTACTCCCTGCCGTTATCCGTGAGCATGTGTTCGATCTCGATGGCATGCTCGTCGTAGAATGGCACCACGCGATCGTGGAGCACGTCCACGGCCGTCATCGGCAGCTTCGAGAGGTACAGTTTACCAAACGCCAGCGAGCTGTTGGCGTCCACCACCGTCTGGTGATAGATCCGACCCACGCCCTTGATCGTTCCCACGAAGTACGTGTCTTGGCAAAGCAGGAATCCGGGCTGCGGGGCTTCGATGTGCTGCTGTGGGTCGATGACTCGACCGCGATGACGCTGCAGCAGCCGCACCTGATTCTCGGTCAGCACTCCGCCTCGCGCTGCTGTCCGCTGCTCGAGCCACAGCAAGCGCTGGAAGCGAAGCGTCAGGCCGTGCCGCGCCCACACCCCGCGTACCGCCGGCGGCGACACTCCCACCCCCACCAGCCGCAGCTGCTGGCTGATCCGGATGTAGCTGTAGGTCGGATACCGTTCGGTCATCTCGAGGATCTTTGCCTCGAGCTCCGGCGGCGTCTGGTTCGGCATCCGCGGCGAGCGCCGGACACGAGGTGCCAGGCCCTCCGGACCGTAGCGCTCGAAGGCTTCCTTGATCTCGTAGTAGTGACTGCGGCTGATGCCTGCCCGCTGGCAGGCCTGACTGATGTTCTGAAGCTCCTCGGCCAGAGCTAGCATGCTGAGGCGCGCCTTGATAAGCTTCTCCCGGGTGCTCATGTCCGTCTCCTCCAGGTAAGAGCTGAGTCTCGCAACCCAATTCCTACCACCGGAGGCGACCCCTGAGCACCCTCTCCATTTCTAGGAGCTCAGGCCTCGACTGTCCGGAGATCTCCCGCTAAGTTCACATGATGGCTGCATCGGGCTTCGACTCGTCCTCCCGGCCAACGCCCCTCCAGGCACACACCGCGCCTGACAGGCCGCTCCAGCGGACGAAGCCGTGCGACACGTGGATTCTCATGAAGCCCTCCATCATTGCTCTGTGTGTCGTCGGTTGGTCCTCCGGCCTGGCCGCGCAAACGGCTCCGTGGCAGCCGTCGCCGGGGCATACGCAAGTACCAATCTGGCCCTCGACCGTGGCGGCAGGGCGCGCAGGACCTGACAGTGAAACGACGGCGATCGGCGGATCGATGGTCGCCGGTCGGCCGTGGCTTCAGGTACGCAACGTCTCGCGTCCCACGCTGACCGTCTACTCGCCACAGGGGACAAACACCGGCGCCGCGGTCATCGTGTTTCCCGGCGGCGGCTATCAGATCCTGGCCATCGACCTCGAAGGGACTGAGGTCTGTGACTGGCTGACATCGAAGGGGATCACCTGCGTGCTCCTGAAGTACCGCGTGCCCAATGCCGGACCGAACTGGGAACAGTTCTGCGGTTGTGACGTCAACACGAGATCGTCCAGGCCGCTCGAAGACGCGCAGAGGACGATCTCGCTGGTGCGCTTTCACGCGGCGGAGTGGCATGTCGATCCACACAAGATCGGAGTGCTCGGGTTTTCCGCCGGTGGGCATCTGGTAGCCGCGGTGAGCACGCATTTTGACCGCCGTGTGTATCCACCGGTGGATGCCGCCGACCAAGAACCCTGTCGTCCGGATTTCGCGGTAGCGTTGTATCCGGGACATCTGTTTGACTACCGCACGGATGCGCTGAACGCGGATATTCATGTCACGCGCGACACGCCACCGACGTTACTGGTGCATGCCCAGGATGACAACGTGGATGACCCGAGCCATTCCCTGTATTACTACAAAGCGCTGAAGGACGCCGGAGTGCCCGCGGAATTGCATATGTACGCCGAAGGACGGCACGCATTCGGGCTCCGGCAGACGGAACTTCCCGTGACACGCTGGCCGCAATTAGTTGAAACGTGGCTGCGAACGACCGGCATGATTTCCCCGTAGAGACTTGGAATGGGCATGCGACAGCCCGACCCAGTCGTATACTTGAGGCCGACGGCAAGCCGCAGCTGAGAGCCAACCCGTTCAGCGAAAGGCAGCGCAACCGCATGATCGATCACGGATCGATTCTCGTCACCGGTGCAGCCGGTCAACTCGGGGCGGTCGGGCGAACCGTGACCGGCCTGCTCCTCGATCGCGGGCTTCCGGTTCGCGCCATGGTTCGCCGCGAGGACGAACGGGCGGCGGCCTTGCGGGCCGCAGGAGCCGAGGTGGTGGTCGGAAACCTACTCGAACCGGCCGACGTCTATCGGGTTGTCAGCGGCTGTCAGCGGGTCTATTTCGGCATGTCCGTGTCCACCGGGTACCTGGAGGCGACCGTGACCATGGCGGCGGTCGCCAGGGAAGTCGGGGTGAACGCGCTGGTCAACATTTCCCAGATGACCGTTTCCCAGATGAGCATCCAGCACACCACCCCAAGCCCTCAGCAGCGGCAGCACTGGCTCAGCGAGCAGACGCTCGCGTGGTCCAGTCTGCCGGTCGTCACCGTCCGGCCGACGGTCTTCCTGGAGGGCTTCTTCCTTCCCCTCACCGGTCCGAGCGTCCGCGACCGAGGCCGCATCGAACTGCCGTTCGGGCAGGGCAAGACCAATCCGGTGGCCGCGGCTGATGTCGCCCGCGTCGTCGCTGCCGCCCTCGCCGATCCTGGGCCGCACCTGGGCCGAATCTACGAACTCACCGGACCGCGATCGCAGGACATGCACGGGGTCGCCCAAGTACTCGGAAGCGCTGAACCGTGAGGTCACGTACTCTGACATCCCCGCCGAGGATTGGGAACGGGAGCTGAAAAAGGAAGGGTTGCCGGAGTACCTGACCCGGCATCTTGTGACGATGGCCGAGTTGAACCGGGCGGGTCGGTATGACCGGCTGACGGATGGGGTGGAGCGAGTGACGGGCCGGCAGGCGATGAGCTTCCGGGAGTTTGTGTCGCTTCACGCGGATGAGTTCGGCGGTCGACGATCATAGAGTGCAGGGGGGCAGGTCAGATGAGGGAGGCCGTGCTGAAGATCGCGGCACTTTTCTCGTATTGTGGGGGGCCACTCTTCATCGCTGACCTTCTGAAGCCGCGCTTCGGTGTAGTACCAGTCTTCCTCATCACTTTTCTTCCGGTCGGGCTCATGGTGGTCGGTGCGCTTTGTCTTGACTTCGAAACCCGGGACCGGTGGTCCCTCGCGGCAGTGAGGGCTGGACGCAAGAGTCTCTACATCGTCTTGGGTACGCACTTCTATGCTCTCTGGTGCTTCGCGGGCGGCATGCGCGTACCCGACCAGTCCCTCCACTACCTTGGGATTGGCGTCGGGGTGTTGTGGAGCATTGCCTACTTGCGCGCGGCACGTCGTTCCGCGGCGGCGCCCGGCGACCCCGCTCGCGCGCGTGATCGGCTTTCCAATGAGCCGATCGAGCCGTCCTAGGTGTGCAAGAAGCGTCACCGCAGCCGCTGGCCGCGCCCGGTGAAGACGGCCTGGGGCGTGATGAGCTCGTAGAAATAGACCCCTGCCGGAAGCGTCTTCCCTCTCCCGTCGCGTCCATCCCAGACGAATTCCTGCTCTGCCTGATTCACGAGAGCGCGAAGGAGCCTTCCCGAGGCGTCGTAGATACGTAGTGTCGCATCGCCTGCCGAGATCAAGTTCCCACTACTGGAACCTGCGGCGGTGGGCGCAGGCCGGATCCGCACCTGGGAGATGAAGGGGTTTGGAGACACGAGGAGAGCGGTGTCGCCAAAGTAACGGCTCGAGGGTGTCGCCGCATCCGTGGGCGCTCCGAAGGGATAGTCGAAGATCTGGACCTCGAGATCGCCATGCCAGTCGGTGGTGGCGAAAGAATAGGTGCCGGGCTGCAACGCCGAAACCTGCAGGAAGCCGCCGCCGAGGAACTGGAAGTAGGGTTGCAAGAGGGTTTCGGAGACGCCGTAGCGAAGCTCGAGGTCGATCTCCTCGGCCCACAGCTCGAGGTCGAGCGCTGTCTCCCCGGCGAGGACGAAATCGTCGAATAACACCTGGTTGAACTCGAGTCGGCTGCCGTCGTGGTCGAAGCGACGGAGTGGCGGTGCACCTCCCTCGAGGGTGAGCTCGGAAACGGCAGCCGTGATTCCCCAGCGAGCGGCGAGCGCCGGCGAGCGCACCCGGCTCTGGAACACGACTTCGGCCGGGCGAAGATCCAGGAATGGTCCCGAGGGCTCGTGGATGTGATCGACGGTGGCGGCGCGCAAGGTGACGGTGACCCGGCGCGATTGGGTGAGGAAGACCACCGCTTGCGCCCAGGCGGCTTGGTTTGCTTGCAAGCTGTAATGGGTGTCGTGGAAGACGCTCCACGTGGGCGGGCGTCCGAGGAAGAGCGCTTGGTTCGTCACCGTCTCGAAGCGGGCATCCCAGAGCCCTTGAACACCATCGTTGGGCTGATACGCACCTCGAGACAGCATCGCCGCGGTGAGGGCGCGCTCGTGCAACCTGTCCTCTGTCGAGCCCACCTGCCCGAGCAGGATGCTGGCGTACCAGGCAGAGTCCGCTTCCCGCCGCGGTGCGTGCAGGTGCGCCTCGACCCAGTCGTAGCCCATGTGCTCGACGTCGATGGTCGGCGCGAGCACCAGCTCGGAGAGCCCGACGAGATCTTCCTGGCTCGCGGCCCAGTTCCCGGCTACGACACCCTCGACGCTCAACCAGCGCGCGATGCGTCCCTGGCTCGCCAGATGCTCGACGTCCTTCTCGATCAACCAGCGGGCGATGAGGGAGCCGAAGCTGGCGCTCATGATGTTGACTTGGTCGGCGCCGGAGACCTCGAGTACGTGGCGAGCGTACTTGGCGACGATGAGGGCATAGCGCGGCACGCCGCCGCCCCAGGCGGCCGTCACCGCCTGGAGATCGGCGAGGTCGGTGCCGTCGTAGTACGGCGGGGGCGTGTCGCCGTAGTAGCGCGTGGTGGTGACGACGTTGGCTCTCTCGAGTCCGCCCGGTTGACCTGTCGTCGGCAGACCGAGGAGCGCCGCGGCTTGCTCGAGCAGCGGATCGACCTCGTCGCGGCCGAAGACGCCGGTCTGCGTCGCCCCGGCGGGATCGAACCCATGCACGAACACCGTCGCCGTCCGCGACGGGTCGTGGCTCGCGTTTGCCGTTGCCGCGATGCCGGCGAGGATGCAGCAAGCGAGCGCAGGGAGCGCGACTCGGGCGCTCCGGCTGACTGCCGCCGCGTGCGGGGACATGGCTCAGCGCGCCGCGCGCCAGGCGTCCACGTTGCGCCTGATCTGGCGTGCGTGGACCTCCAGGTGCTCGGCGTAGATCCGCAGCCAGTCCTCCGCCGTGTAGCGCCCGACCTCCGTGTGCGTCCCCTCGCGCGACCAGGCGCTCTCGGGAAGCCGGCGGATCATCTCGTGAGTGTAGCGCCGCACGGCTTGCACCTGCGCCCGCGCCACGTCGAGCGGGTAGGCGTGGTAATCGAAGGTGCGCGTCCAGGCGTCCTGGTCGTAGCCGAGCAGGGTGGGATTGGACTCGCCGACGAGGAAGCGGATGCGTATGGCCCCGTTGGTTTCACTGTCGGCGCAGTGCACCGCGACCTCGTGGGCCGACCACTTGTTCGGCCCCGGTCGCCACTGCATCGCTTCGGCCGGCACCGTGGCCAGTGCTTCCTCGAACTGCCGCACGCCTTCACCGTAGCGCGCGATCAACGCCTGACGTTCTGCTGCAGTCATGAGCAGCTCCCGGTGTCATCGTGGCGCCTCGATGTCGGACCGGACCGGGTCCGGCGGACGCCGCGGCTTCCGGGCATCGTAACAGGTCCACCAAGCCCGGTCCCTCGGGGCAGGTCCTTCCGATCAGGTCCCGATCCAGGACCCGGAGATCGGTCCCTCAAGCCGGCAGACCGTGGGCGGCGACGTGCCGCTCGACCGCGGCGAGCTTGTCCACGGAACCGATGTCGGCCCAGTAGTAGGCATCGGCGCGCCAGGCGAGGATGCGCTTCCCTTGGCCGGCGAGGCGCAAGTAGGCCTGGGTGAGTGAGAAAGCCCCGGTCTCGACGAAGTCGTTGAAGATCTTGGGCGACAGCACCTGGATGCCGTCGAAGCCGAGGCGCCTCACCGAGGCGACGGGGCCCGCGGCCCATTGGCGCACACCCGTCGCTGGGTTCTCCCAGCCGCAGAGACGATCCTCGGTGTCGAAAAGGAGGAGGCGCGAAGCCGGGCGCTCCCGTACCGAGAGCAAGGCGACGGCGCCGCTTGCGGCGTGAGCCTCGCCGAGTCGCCGCAGATCCACGCCGCTCACCACGTCGGCGTTGTGGACGAAGAAGGGCTCCGTGCCGGCGAAAAAGGCGGCGGCTTTCTTCAGGCCACCACCGGTGTCGAGGAGCTCGGCCTCACGGGAGATCTCGATGCGCAGGCCGAGGTGTGTGCAACCGCGAAGGTAGCGCTCCGCTTGCTCGGCGTGGTGGTGGACGTTGACCATGACTTCACGCACGCCTGCTGCAGCGAGCCGGGCGAGGACGATTTCCAGCATGGGCCGGCCGGCGATCTCGAGGAGGGCCTTCGGACGCTGGTCCGTGAGTGGCCGGAGCCGGCTGCCGACCCCCGCGGCCAGGACCATCGCTTTCATGACGCTGGGGCGGCGGCCGGTTCGAGAGCCAGGTGGGCGACCTTCACCTGCACGGGATGTTGCAGCCGCAGGTGCTCGGCGAGGCGCTCGGCGCAGTACACCGAGCGGTGGCGCCCGCCGGTACAGCCGAAGGCCACGGTGAGATTGGTGAAGTTGCGGTTCCGGTAGTTCTCCACGCTGCGGTCGACGAGAGCGATGGCGTGGCGGAGGAACTCGCGCACCGCGGCATCGTTCTTGAGGAAGTCGGCGACCTCGCGGTCTTTGCCGGTGAGGGGCGCGAAGCGCTCGTGCCGCCCGGGATTCGGCAAGGCGCGGCAGTCGAAGACGAAGCCGCCGCCGTGGCCGCTGTCGTCCTGGGGCATGCCCTCCTTGAACGAAAAGCTCTGCACGCGCACGGTGAGCTGCAGGTCGACCTGCCCGTAATGGCGCAGCTTGGAGCTCGACACCAGGGCCTGGAACACCCGGGAGAGAGCCGGCAGCTCCACCGGAAGCGGCGACGTCTGCAGCAGGTACTCGAGGTTGCGCACCGCGTAAGGGATGCTCTGCAGGAAGTGCGTCTTGCGCTCGTAGAAGCCGCGCAAGCCGTAAGCCCCCATGGCCTGCATGATCCGGACAAGGACGTAAGCCGGGTAGTAGTGCAGGAAGCGCTCGCGCTGCAGCGGGGCGATTTCGTTGGCGGCATCGAGATAGACATGCAACAAGCGGTCGCGCAGCTGCGGCGGCACGTCCGCCTTGGCGTCGTAGAGCAGCGAGGCGATGTCGTATTGCAGCGGCCCGCGCCGGCCGCCCTGGTAGTCGATGAACCAGGGCTCGCCGTTCCGGATCATGATGTTCCGCGACTGGAAATCACGGTAGAGGAAATGACCCTGTCCGGCCTCGAGCAGGAAAGCGGCGAAGCGCTGGAAATCGTCCTCCAGCTGCTGTTCGTGGAAGGGGATGCCGGCCAGGCGCAGGAAGTAGTACTTGAAGTAGTTGAGATCCCAGAGGATGGAACGCTGGTCGAAGCTAGGTCGCGGGTAGCAGACCTCGTAGTTCAGAGTGCGGCCCGCTTCGATCTGGAAGCGCGGCAGAAGGCGTACCACCTTTTCGTACAGCGCCGTCGCGGCGGGAGGGAATCCGCTCGGGAGGCGGTGCCCGGCGAGGAAGCCGAAGAGCGTGATGTCACCGAGATCTTCCTGCAGGTAGACGCCGTGCGCCGCGTCCTCTGCGTAGATCTCCGGCACGGGCAGGCCGCACTGGCGAAAGTGGCGTGAGAACACCAGGAAGGCCCGATTCTCGTCGGCGTCGGGGCCATGCACGCCGACGGCAGTCCGCCCAGCGCCGGAAAGCCGCCAGTACTTGCGACCGGAACCGTCGCTCTTCAGGGGAGCCAGGTTGTCCACGGCGCCGTAACGCGCCTGGAACAACTGCAGGAGAGCTTCTTCCACGCGCCTCCACCCCGCCGCACGACCCGAGGACAGGCCTGGTCACGGGCTCCAGCGCCCGGATCCGGCCGCGCCCATGTTTTTACACGATCCAGGGTCGCAAGTGAATCGGATCTTCGGCGCCCTTCAGGAGTCTTCCTCGGGGAAAACCGGGTCAAGTCCGCATACCTCCCTAGGGAGAGAACCGGTAGCATTCCAGCAGCGACGTCGACCAAGGCGCTCCTCGAGTATGGAGGTGTTGCATGCACAGCTCTTCTCCTGACCCGAGGCAAGGCCTCCCGCGGTCCGTCTGGCAGCAGTTGCTGCCATGGTTCTTGGCCACAGTGGCTGGCCTTGCCGGCGCTGTCGCAGTGCAGGCTCAGTCGGTACCCAGTGGCTTCGCCTTGCAAGCCGTCGTGGGCGAGCCCTTCGGCGGCTCTACCGTCGGCTTCGCCTTCCTTCCCGATGGGCGCACTCTCATCATCGAGAAGGACACCGGCAACGTGCGCCTGGCGGCGGTCGGGTCGAGCACCTCGGCGGTGATCGCGACCACCTCGGGGCTGCAAGTCTTCGGCGAGCGCGGTCTCCTCGGGATCGCGGTGGACCCGGCCTGGCCGACGCGGCCCTATCTCTACTTCCACGGCACCTACAACGACGGGACCATCCGGGTGACCATGCGCCAGGCGAGCGGCGCCCTCTCGAATCCAGCGAGCACGAGCGTGACCCTCGCGAGTCCCTACGTGATCCTCGGTGGCATCGCCGACGTGAACTCGAACCACAACGGCGGCACGCTCCGCTTCGGCCCGGATGGGTTCCTTTATGTGAGCATCGGGGACGATGCCTTCAACTGCAATGCCCAGGACACGAACTTGCTGACCGGAAAGATCCTGCGTCTCGATGTCGCGAACATGCCCGGAACCGGGGGCGGCCCGCCCGCGAAGGGGGCGATCACGCCGCCGGACAACCCCTTCCCAGGACCAAACGAGAACGCGCGTCTGGTCTTCGCCGCGGGGCTCCGCAATCCCTTCCGCTTCTGCATCGATCCCTTGACCAACGATGTCTACATCGGGGACGTGGGAGAAGATTCTTGGGAGGAGATGGATGTCGCCACATACGACGGATATGTAGGCAACAACTATGGCTGGCCCGCCTTCGAGGGTTTGGAATCCCGCAGCGTCAGTTGCACCCTGGATCCTCCTTTCACCTCTCCGATTTATGTCTACCCCAATCCCTCGGGGGGCAGCGCTTCGGTCATCGGCGGCCCGCTCTACCGGCGCGTACCGGGTTCGGCGAGCAGCTTCCCCTTCGCTTACGACGGGAATCTGTTCCTCGCCGACGTCTACAACGGCTTCATTCGGCGTTTGGTGCGGTCAGGGAGCAACTGGAGCGTCGCGCCCGCTGTCCCAGGGCAAGCGAATCCCCAGCAGTGGGCATCAGGGATCGACTTCATCTCCGACCTGCAGACAGGACCGGACGGTGGGCTCTACTTCATGGTTCTCTCGGACGGCGGCAGTCTCTCCCGGGGTCTGTATCGGATCGTCGATACCACGGTGACCGACGCCTTGGACGTGCCCGGCAACGCCGGCCTCCAGGCTTTCCCGAACCCCGCCCCCGTGCAGCAAGGCCTCACGATTCGTTACCGATTGGTGCGCCCCGAAACGGCACGCTTGCGCATCTACGACGCGGCTGGCCGTCTGGTGCGGACGCTCGGTCCGGTGCAAGGAACGTTTGGCTCCATTGGTTGGGATGGTAAGACGGAGCGCGGTGTCTCCGTGGCCGCCGGCGTGTACTCGCTGCGACTCGAGACCGGCGGCAAGGAGACGGCGCGGCGCAAGCTCACGCTTCTGCAGTGAGTGAAGGATTCTCTGCGGCATTCGCCTCGACTGACGGCCGGGAGCGTTTCCTCGAGGTGCGGCGTGGTGGCCGCCGCGAGGCCCGGTACAGGCACAGGAATTGACGTGGTGATCGCCGCGGCACCTGCGTCTTATAGTGCGCGCGATGCGGCTCCGGCGCCCCAAACTGCGCCGCCTTCCCAAGTGGAAGCTGCGGATCCGCCGCCTGCCTCCATGGGCGCTGCGGCTCCTCTACAGTCTCTGGCTCCTCTTCCCGGTAGGACTCGCGGTCTACTCGTTCACCCAGCCCTGGGCGAAAGCGCGTGTCGTTCTCTTCTGGGGCATCTCGCGGAGCCCGGAAGCCATGGTGCTCGTGCTCCTCAGCCTGCTGCTGACCGTGGGAGCGGGCATCCTCGTCGCCGGCCGCCGGCGTGGCGCCACGCTGGCCGCGATCGTGCACCTGGCAACCGGCGCGCTCATGTGCTTGGTTTCGTGGTTTGCCTACCGCATGGTGGAGAACGCGGGGACCAAAGCCCTCGGGTTCATTCCTCTGGCCTCGGTGCGCCCCGGGCCGGGCTTGCGCACCTACTTCCTCGCCTCCCTCCTCGTCCTCGCCTGGGGTCTCGCCGGACTCGTCCGGGTGCTTTTGCGCCGGCGCAGGCACCGGCACGAGCCGGCCCCGTTGGCCGCGTGAATCCCGCGCCACAGGCGGGTGACCGCTTGGGTGTGGTACGGCCTTGCGTTCTCGCGTGACACGCGCCGCCCGGCGGACTATGCTATTTCGCAGGTTCCCCGGCGGCCATGGCCGCGACGGGTCCCACCCCAACGGGAGCCCGAAGCCCCCGAGGCTCCACCTCTTCGATCCGTGATTCGACCGCGCTCGGACAGGCGGTCGACACCGTGGAGATCGATGCCGGTTTGAGAGGATCGCATCCCCAGAGATCGCGCGGGCCCCGGCGCTCGGGCGGCGGTGGGCCACGCCACCACGGCGGTGGCGAGCCGCGCCACCAAGGCGGGGGCGATCCGCGTCGGCAGGGCGGTGGCGAACCGCGTCACCAAGGTGGCGGCGGTCCGCGCCAAGGTCCGCAGCACCCGCAGCGCGATGGTCGACGGAACTTCCGCGGTGAAGGACGCGACAGCGGCGTCCAGGGTCGCGATGGCTCACGCCGTCCAGGCAGGGACGACCCTTCCGGACGCCTCGGCGGCCCGAGGAACGACCTCATACGTCAGGGTCCGCGGCTGCGGGGCCCCGGCCCCGGCCTGGGTCCCCGGCGCGGGCGCGGCCCGCAGCGTGCGGCGCCGCTCTTCCTGGATCTGCTGCGGCAGCTGCAGCAGCTGACCAGCGTCGACCCCTTCGAGCGCATCCGTCTCGAAACGACGCCGCAGAACTTCTCCACCCGCGCCCTCGATCTCATCGCGCCCATCGGCAAGGGGCAACGCTGTCTCATCGTCTCGCCGCCGAAGGCGGGGAAAACGATGCTCCTCCTGGAGACGGCGAACGCGGTGCACCAGAATCATCCGGAGATCCAGATCTTCGTGCTTCTGGTGGACGAGCGCCCGGAAGAGGTGACGAACTTCCGGCGCTCTACCAACGCCGAGGTGCTCGCCGCCTCCTCCGACATGACCGCGGTGGATCACGTGCGGGTGGCGGAAACGGCGCTCAGCAAGGCTCTGGAGCCTGTGCTCGCCGGGAAGGACGTGTTCCTCCTCCTGGACTCGATCACCCGCCTCGCTCGCGCCTATAACACCCTCACCGAGGGTCAGGGGCGGACGCTGAGCGGTGGTCTCGACGCCAACACCATGCAGACGCCGCGGCAGGTGTTCGGCTCGGCGCGCAAGATCGAAGGTGGTGGCAGCCTCACGGTGATGGGGACGGCGCTCATCGAGACCGGCTCGCGGATGGACGAAGTCATCTTCCAGGAGTTCAAGGGCACCGGCAACATGGAGCTCGTGCTGTCGCGCAAGCTCTTCGAGCAGCGCATCTTCCCGTGCATCGACATCTCCAAGAGCGGCACTCGCAAGGAAGAGAAGCTGTACCCGCCAGACGTTGTCGCCCGCATGTACCTGCTCCGGCGCGTGCTCGCCAACCTGGAGCCGCCGGCGGCGATGGAAGGGCTGCTCGAGCTCCTGCACCGCCATCCCACCAACGCCGAGCTGATCGCCAGCATCCACGCCGGCCGCTGAGATCGAGGGGCATGCCAGGCCCGAGTTGTCTCTCGCCGCCCGGCACGCGCAGCGGACTTCAACGATAGACCTGATTCATCCGTCCCGAGGTGTGCCCTGCGCTCGTGCTAACGATGAGCGTCCACGGCGTGGTGCTCGCGTTGAGCCTCCGGGCGCGGGTGCGCCTGTGGAGCGCCCGCCGCTCCGCCGATGCGCATCTTGTAGAACGAGCGCCAGACGAAGTAGACGGAGACGGCGAAGAACAGTGCCGAGAGCGTGCGGGTGAGAACGGCGCCCTGCTGGCCTTCCATGCTCACCGCGAGCTCCACGGCGAGCAACCCGAAGAGGGTGGTGAACTTGATCACCGGGTTCATCGCCACGGACGAGGTATCCTTGAACGGATCGCCCACGGTGTCGCCCACGACCGTGGCCGCGTGCAGCGCTGTTCCCTTTTCCTTCAGATCCACCTCGACCACCTTCTTGGCGTTGTCCCAGGCGCCGCCGGCGTTGGCCATGAAGATCGCCTGGTAGAGCCCGAAGAGAGCGATGGAGATGAGGTAGCCGACGAAGAAGAATGGTTCGAGGAAGGCGAAGGCCAAGGTGGCGAAGAAGACCGCGAGGAAGATGTTGAACATTCCCCGCTGGGCGTACTGGGTGCAGATCTCGACCACCTTGCGGCTGTCAGCCACGGACGCCCGC
The DNA here is from genome assembly GCA_035649275.1 of Candidatus Krumholzibacteriia bacterium. NCBI lineage: Bacteria > Candidatus Krumholzibacteriota > Candidatus Krumholzibacteriia > Candidatus Krumholzibacteriia bacterium. The sequence continues at coordinate 30,998 of DASRJW010000044.1, read as the reverse complement.
GTCGTGCCTTCCAGCTTGATGTGGCGCTTGATGAACTCCACAGCGCTGTAGGCCCCGGAAGTGACCGCCTGGGTGGAGGCGCCAGTGAACCAGTAGATCATGGCGCCGCCGGCGATGAGCCCGAGCAGGAACGGCGGGTGCAAGAGCGACAAGTTGGCAATGTACTCCGGCTTCAGGCCTTCCGTGAGGGCGACGATGATGGAGAAGATCATGGTGGTGGCGCCGACCACAGCGGTGCCGATGAGCACGGGCTTGGCGGTGGCCTTGAAGGTGTTGCCGGCGCCGTCGTTGGATTCGAGCAGGTGCTTGGCGCGCTCGAAGTCCACGTCGAAGCCGTAGTCCTTCTTGATCTCCGCCTTCACGTTGGGGATCTGCTCGATGGTGGAGAGCTCGTAGACGGACTGGGCGTTGTCAGTGACCGGACCGTAAGAGTCCACGGCAATCGTCACCGGCCCCATACCGAGGAAGCCGAAAGCCACGAGACCGAAGGCGAACACCGCCGGCGCCTGCATGAGGGCGCCAACGCCCAGGGTGCTGACGGCATAACCGATGCCCATGAGCACCAGGATGGAAAGTCCCAGCCAGTAGGCGGCGAAGTTACCGGCGACGAAGCCGCTCAAGACGTTGAGCGAGGCACCGCCCTCGCGCGACGCGGTGACCACCTCGCGCACGTGGGCCGACTCGGTGGAGGTGAACACCTTCACCAGCTCGGGGATGATGGCGCCGGCCAGCGTCCCGCAGGTGATGACGGTGGAGAGCTTCCACCAGAGCGTGCCATCACCGAGGTCGGGGATGAGGAGGTAGGAGGCGACGTAGGTGAGCGCCACGGAAACGAGCGAGGTGAGCCACACCAGGTTGGTGAGCGGCCGCTCGAAGTTCATCTCCTTGGCGTGGCCGTAGCGGGCGCGGCTCAGCGACTCGTTGACCAGGTAGGAGAGGCCGCTCGCCACGATCATCATGATGCGCATGGCGAAGATCCACACCAAGAGCTGCACCTGGGTGACGGCCTGCGGCACGGCGAGCATGATGAAGGTGATCAGCGCCACGCCGGTGACGCCATAGGTCTCGAAGCCGTCGGCGGTAGGCCCCACGGAGTCGCCGGCGTTGTCCCCGGTGCAGTCGGCGATGACGCCGGGATTGCGCGCGTCGTCCTCCTTGATCTTGAAGACGATCTTCATCAGGTCCGAGCCGATGTCGGCGATCTTGGTGAAGATGCCGCCCGCGATGCGGAGCGCGGCAGCACCCAAGGACTCGCCGATGGCGAAGCCGATGAAGCAGGGCCCGGCGTAATCCCGCGGGATGAAGAGCAGGATGCAGAGCATGATGAGGAGCTCCACCGAGATCAACGCCATGCCGATGCTCATGCCGGCCTTGAGCGGGATGGAGTAGCAGGGGAAGGGTTTGCCTTGCAGGCTGGCGAAGGCGGTGCGCGAGTTGGCGAAGGTGTTGATGCGGATGCCGAACCAGGCGACACCGTAGCTGCCGCCGATCCCCACCAGGCTGAAGAGCAGGATGATGAGTACCTTGACGGCGGGGAAATGCTGCAGGAGGCCGAAGTAGAGCACGATGATGGAGCCGATGAAGAGCTCGAGGACGAGCAAGAGCTTGCCCTGCTGCAGCAAGTAGGCTTTGCAGGTTTCGTAGATCAGCTCCGAGATGTCGCGCATCGACTGGTGCACCGGTAGGCGCTTGAGCTGGGCGTACGTCGTCAGACCGAACAGATATCCCACCGCGCAAATGAGGAGCCCGAGTGTGAGCAGCGCCCGGCCGCTCAGACCGAGGAACTGCACCTGCCCCAGGTCGGGCAGCACCAGATTGGCTTCGCCGCCGCGATGGACGGGGTGAGCTTCCTGAGCCGACGCGAGGACGGGAAGCACGATCGCCACGACCGCTGCGACCAGCGCGGCGAAGAGGGCGAGCCGTGGCCGGCGGGGTCCGCCGCACAGGGGACGGAGGGCCTTCATCATCTGAACTCTCTCCCGGATAACGTTCTCTGTGGGTGGGAACCATTCGGCCGCGCTCCGCCATGGGGGCTTGAGGATGGCGAGCCCCAGGCCAGGCCGAAGGCCCCATATATAGCAGGCCTGGACCGAGGGCGCCATAAGGGTCGGAAGCGTTGCACTGCCTGGAACGAGGCCTCCACGGGAGCGGTCTCAAGCGGAGAGGGCGAAATCGACGGCTGCATGGACGTGGAGGGCCAGGGTGTCGAAGGCCGGTAGACCCGGGTCGGTGTCGGCGAGGAGGAGGGGGATCTCGGTGCAAGCCATGACGAGGCCTTGAGCGCCGCGCTCGCCCAGCTCGTGCACCAAGGAGAGGACATGCTGGCGCACTTCGGGGCGGAAGACTCCGCGCGTCATTTCACCGACGATGGCCTCGTCGACGTAGGTACGCTCGGCTGCGTCGGGGACGAGCATGTCGATGTCGCTCTCCGCCAGAATGCGCCGGTAGAAATCCTTCTCCATCGTCGGGCGGGTGCCGAGGAGGCCGACGCGGCTCAAGCCCTGTGCCCGGATGGCGGCCGTGGTGGCGCGTGCGATGTGCACGAGAGGCAGTCGCACTTCTCGCTCCACCTCGACGGAAAACATGTGCAAGGTGTTGGCGCAGAGCACCAGGCACTCGGCGCCGGCGGCGGCGAGCTTGCGCGCCGCGTCCACGACCAGCACGCTGACGCCGCCCAAGTCCCGATCCACCGCCCGGATGCGGATGATGTCACCGAAGTTGAGCGAGTAGAGGATGCAGCGCGCCGCCTCGTCGCCTCCGAGTCGGGCGTTGATCTCCATGTTCAAGAGACGGTAGTACTCGAGCGTCGAAACCCAGCTCGTGCCGCCGATCAGGCCGATGGTCTTCATCATGGCCATAGCCTACACTGACGTACGGGGTGCCGCCATGTCCGACAAACCCATCGACCTCCGCAGCGACACGGTGACGCGCCCGACGCCCGCCATGCGGCGCGCCATGTCGGAAGCCGAGGTGGGCGACGACGTCTTGGGCGACGACCCCACGGTGCAGCAGCTGGAGCGCCGCACGGCGGAGATCGCCGGCAAAGAGGCGGCGCTCTTCGTGCCGAGCGGCACCATGGGCAATCAGATCGCCATCGTCTGCCACACCCGGCCCGGGGACGAGGTGCTGCTCGAGGCGGAGTCGCACATCTTCCTCTACGAGCAGGGCGGGTTGGCGTCGAACTCCGGTTGCCTGGCGCACATCGTGCAAGGCGAGCGCGGGGCGCTCCCGGTGGGGGCGCTGCTGGCGGCGATGAGTGACGAGGACGACCACGTGGCGCGGCTCCGGCTGGTGTGCGCCGAGAACACCCACAACCGCCACGGAGGCGCCATCGTGCCTTTGGCGCAGCTGCAGGCGCTCGCCGACGCCGCCCGCGCCCGCGACGTCCGCTTGCACTTGGACGGGGCGCGATTGTGGAACGCGAGCGTGGCCACGGGGATCTCGGTCGCCACCTGGGCCGCCACTGCCGACAGCGTCATGATGTGCTTTTCCAAGGGACTCGGCGCGCCCGTGGGCTCCATCATAGCGGGAAGCACCGAGTTCATCGCCGCGGCGCGGCGGGCGCGCAAGCGCTTCGGTGGCGGCATGCGCCAGGTGGGGATCCTCGCCGCCGCCTGTCTCCACGCCCTCGACCATCACCTGGCGCGTCTCGCCGAGGATCACGCCCGCGCCCGGCGACTCGCTGCCGGCTTCCGCGCCGTGCCCGGTGTTCGCGTCCCCGAACCGGAGACGAACATCGTGTTCGTGGAGCTCGAGGACGAGTCGCTGTCGCCACCGGCGCTGCTCGAAGCGCTGCGCGCCGAGGGCGTGTGGCTGGGGCAGTTCGGCGCCCGGCGCTTGCGGGCGATCGTGCACATGGACGTGGACGATGCCGCGGTGGAGCGCGCCGTGATCGCGCTCGGCGCCTGCGTCCGCGCGCTCAGCCGCCGGGCGCGGGCGTAGCCACCGGCAAGCCGACGCGCGCGAGCAACGCCGGGAAGCGCGGGTCCTCGCGCAGCGGGTCGAGGCGCGGATTCACCAGCAGCGACACCAGCGCGTCCTCACGCCGCTCCAGAGCCTTCTCCAGCCAGGGAAAAGTCTCGTCGTTCTCTCCCAAGCCCACGTGCACGAGGGCGATGGTATAGAACGAGACGTAGTGTCGCTTGGAGATCGCCAGCAGCTCGCCCAGGATGCGCTCGGCTTCGACGCGATCTCCGGCGCGCCCGTAGGCATAAGCGAGCGCCCCCAGCTGTCCCGGCCCCGGCTCCGCCAGGTCGATGGCCTTGCGGATCGACTCGATGCCGGCAGCGAAACGGCCTTGCTGGATCTGCGTCAGGCCCATGTCCACGTGCACCCGCGCGAAGGTGGGATCGATGGCCAGGGTCTTGGCGAACTGCTCCATGGCGTCGTCGTAGCGGCGCATGTAGTACAAGAGATAACCGCGCGTCCAGTGGACGATGTGAGAGAGGGGATCGAGCTGCAGCGCTCGATCCACCATCGCCAACCCCTCGTCGAAGCGCAGCATGAGGGTGAGGAAGACGGCGAACCAGTGGTGGGCGATCGCGTAGCCCGGGTTGTGCTGGATGGCGAGGCGGAACTCCCGTTCCGTCCCCTCCCAGTCCCAGTCGAAGCGATAGAACACCTGGGCGAGGGTCGTGTGGGCCTCCGCCAAGGTCGAATCCAGCTCCAGAGCGCGACGGGCCTCTTGCTTGGCCTTGGAATAGGCCTCCTGCGGCGGCAGGTAGCCGAAGCCTCCGAGCAAGGCATAGGCGTCGGCGAGACCGGCATACGCCAGGGGGAAGTTCGGATCGAGGTGAGCCGATTGCTCGAAGATCTCGATGGAGCGGAGCAGGCCGTCGCGGCTGCGCTTGTTCCAGTAGAAGCGCCCCTGCAGGTAGAGCCGGAATGCCTCGCTGCTCTGCGTCTGACGTTTGTGCAGCCGCCGCTCGTGGGCTTGCTGCAACTCGAGACGGAGCTGCGCCGAGATCTGCTCCGACAAGCGTTCCTGTAGCTCCTGGAGGTCGCCTGCGTCGCAGGTGTGTTGCTCGCCCCAGAGCCGGGCGCCGTCTTCCGCATCCACGAGCTCGAACTGGAGCTGCAACGTCTCGCCCCTGGAGACCGCGCGACCGCTGAGGACGGCGCGCACGTTCATCTCCCGCCCCACCGCTTGCGGATCGACGCTGCGACCCCGGTAGCGCTGCACGGTGGACAGCGCCATGACCCGCAGCCCCGGCAGCTGCGACAGCGTGTCGATGAGCCGATCGGTGAGGCCGTCGCAGAGGTACTCCGCCTCGGGATCGGAGGCGAGGTTCGTGAACGGCAGGATGGCGAGGGAATCGATGCGTCGCGAGCGGCGCTGCCGCGGCCGGCGCGCTCGGGGCGGGCGCCAGGCGGCGGCCCCGGCGGCGACGGCACCGAGAGCGATGCGCAGCTCCCGGGCGGTCTGGAGGCGCTCCTCGGGGACCTTCCGCAAGCAGGCATGGATGAGCTGCTCGAAGGCGGGAGGGATGGCGGGCGCAGTGGCGAAGGCCGGGACGGGATCGCGGAGAATCGCCGCCAGGACCTCGCCGATGCTCTCGCCGCGGAAGGGCGGCGCGCCCGCGAGCATGGCGTAGAGCGTGCAACCGAAAGCGAAGAGGTCGCTGCGCGCGTCGCCCGGCTTGCCGCGCACCTGTTCCGGCGCCATGTACTGCACCGTGCCGACGAGAGCTCCCGGGGCCACCTCCACCAAGGTGGGGGCACGGCTCGCGCCCACCGAGCCGGCGAGCGCTTCCGGATGTGCCAGGCCGAAGTCGACGATCTTCACTACCCCTGCTTCGGTGATGAAGAGATTCTCCGGCTTGAGATCGCCGTGGATCACGCCGGAAGAGTGCGCCGCCTCCAAGCCCTCGGCGGCGGCGAGGCCGAGGTCGAGGGCATCCCTCCAGGGCAGCGGCGCCCGCTCGAGACGCGCCTGCAAGCTCTCCCCCCGCAAGAGCTCCATGACCACGAAGGAGACGCCCGCTTCGGAGCCGACGTCGTAGAGGGTGAGGAGGTTGGGATGGGAGAGGCTGGCGAGCGTCTTCGCTTCGCGCTCGAAACGGGCGAGTGCGGCGGGATCCTGGGCCAAGGACGCGGGCAGGACTTTGACGGCGACGGCGCGCTCCAGGCGCCGGTCGACGGCCCTGTACACCTCGCCCATGCCACCGGCGCCGAGGGGCGCGGCGATCTCGTACGGACCCAATTGCGTGCCTGTGCCCAAGGTCATGGGAGGATCCTAGCGGATCGCCGGCCTTGCTTGCTGCCGCAGCCCCTTCTATCCTCCCGCCCTGGCAAGACCGGCTCTCCCATCGTGAGGTACCGCGGAGGTGTCCCCATGGCCTGGTGGAGTTGGATCGTGGTCGGCGCGTTGTTGCTCGCCGCCGAGGTCGTGCTGCCGACGGATTTCTTCATTGTCTTCTTCGGCGCCGCGGCCATCGTGGTGGGCCTCGTGCAGCTCGTGGGCCTGGGCCTCCCGGCCTGGGGGCAATGGTTGCTCTTCGCCGGGCTCTCGGTGACCTCGCTCCTGCTGCTGCGCCCCCGACTGCGACGCGCGCTCCGACGAGAAGAAACCGTCGGACACACCGAGCTGGTGGGGGAGATCGTCACCGTGGGGGACGAGATCCCGCCGCAGGGGACGGGCAAGGGAGAGCTGCGCGGCACGGTGTGGGTGGTTCACAACACAGGTGCGCAGCCGCTGCGCGCCGGTGAGCGTTGCCAGGTCGCCAGCGTCGAAGGTCTGACGCTGCACGTGCGTCGAGAAGGTTGAACGGCGGCAGTACGGAGGCGCTAGTGCCGCCGGCGCCGGTGTCCCTCGGTTCTCCAAGGTTGCGCGAGCGTCTCTCCATCCCTGTCAGGAGGCACGAACATGTGGACAACCTTGCTCCCCGTCCTGGGGATCGTGTTCCTCGTCCTGATCATCATCGCCAAGACCGCGGTGGTGGTGCCGCAGCAGAGCGCCTACGTGGTGGAGTACTTGGGGAAGTACCGCCGCACGCTGCAGGCGGGGTTCCACATCCTCGTGCCCTTCGTGGAGAGGATTGCCTACCGGCACAGCCTCAAGGAATCGGCCGCTGACATCCCCGAGCAGGTCTGCATCACCCGCGACAACGTGCAGGTCGCCATCGACGGCATCCTTTATCTCAAGATCCTCGACCCCCAGCGGGCCTCCTACGGCATCGCCAACTACGGCTTCGCCATCACCCAGCTGGCGCAGACGACGCTGCGTAGCGAGATCGGCAAGATCGATCTGGACCGCACCTTCGAGGAACGCGCCACCATCAACGCCTCTGTCGTCTTCGCAGTGGACAAGGCCTCGGAGCCCTGGGGCGTCAAGGTGCTGCGCTACGAGATCAAGAACATCACGCCGCCCCAGGACGTGCTCACGGCGATGGAAAAGCAGATGCGCGCCGAGCGCGAGAAGCGCGCCGTGATCCTCACCTCGGAGGGTGAGAGGGACGCCCGCATCAACCAGGCCGAAGGCGAGAAGCAGCGGGTCATCAAGGAGTCGGAAGCGACGAAGCAGCGTCAGATCAACGAGGCCCAGGGGCGGGCCGAGGCGATCCTCGCCGTCGCCACCGCCACCGCCGAAGGGCTGCGGCGGGTGGCCGACGCGCTGCATTCCCCCGGCGGCGACCAGGCCATGCGCCTTCGTATCGCCGAGCAGTACATCGGCGAGTTCGGCCGGCTGGCGCACGCAGGGAATACGTTCGTGGTGCCCGCCAACCTCTCGGACCTGAGCTCCATGGTGGCGCTCGCCACGGGCATCGCCAAGAAGGACCAGACGTCGTCGGCAAGCTGAGCGCGGCTCACGCTCCGCTCACGCCATCGGCGTGAGCACTGCCGGAAGACGGTCCTTCGCTCCAGGCGCGGTGCCGAGCAGGGAATACCGGCCGTTCTGGAGACAGTAGACCGCGATGATGTCCGGATCTTCGCAGCGGCCTGATTCTGCCGTGGCCGGGGAGACTCGATCCGAGTCTGCTGCCGCGAAGGACGCCACGAATTTGAAGCGCGGATAGCCCACGGTCGGAGGCCGGGGCTCGACCTCCACGAGGGTCAGAGCGCCGCGATGCTCGAAGCCGTGCACGAGCCAATCGCATTGCCTGTCATCCGGGAACCACTCGGCGCCGAGATGTTGCATCTCCCGGCGCAGCCATGCCTCCCGCGCCGCCGCCAGGGCGGGGGCGGGCGGTCCTGGTTGCCACACATCCCATTGCGGCTGGGAGTGGCTCTTCAGGTCCGCATCGGCGCGGCTCTTCCCGGAGGTGGCGGCAAGGACCTTGGTGGCGACGGTATCCACGCCGTAGCGTCGCAAGAGCTTCCACACCACGGCGGTCACCGCCGCACCGCCGATCCAGAGGACGAATTGCATTCCGCACCACCCTTCCCCGAGGCCTGCCCCGCTGCCACCGCGCCGGCGAAACTGCACGACGCAGCCACCGCAGCGCGAACTCCGCTGTCGGCGGAACCAAGGCTCACGGGCACAGAGGAGGCCGATGCAAATGAAAGGCCGGGACGGTCGCTGCCCCGGCGCGCCGGCCGGGTTTCAGGGTTCCCCCGATCGGACCTCAGAGTCCAACGAGAGCCGGGGCGGAACCCCGCCCCGGCCTCGTCCGCCCTGGGCCGAGCGCTCTGGAACGACAGTGCTCCGCCACGGGCGCGTCGTCGCCAGAGCAGCGCAGCCTCCGGACGCCTAGGGTTGGATGTCGCAGATGTCGTTGACGTTGGCATCGGTCGGGTCGCAGGGCTCCCCGACCAGCGTCCGGTCCGTCGAATTGATCAGACAGTCGCCATGATTCCGGAGATGCGCTGGGACGGCGTTCAACGAGATCCAGATGATGTGGGCCCCACCGTTCCCCGTGACGTGGCACACCAGCTGCTTCCCCGCAGGTGCTGCCAACAACACGTCGTGAGAAATCGCGAACCCCAGCACTCCGATCACCAACGCCAGAAGCATCGCAAGACGCCGCATGACCATTCCTCCTTGTCGAGTTGCAATCTTGAAGACATCGCGCCCCGCACGTTACGGGGTTCCTGCACCCACAACCCCACTCACGCGAGCCCGCTCCCCTCGGACAGCATTCGAACTGCTGACGGCGTGATGAGCCGATGGCGCGCCCGCTACTCGGAGCTCTTCACGGATCAGGATCTCGAGCGTCGCTTCGTCGGCAGGATGGACGAGCCGGCCATCGAGGAACACCGCTGGGGTTCCCGGAATCTGGAGTCGGTTGCCGAGCTCGATGTCCTTCGCCACGCGATCCATCGTTTCGTCCGAACGCCGATCGGCGGCGAACCGCTTTGGATCGAGATCGAGATCGTGCATTGCGCGGGTGATGCTGCTCTCGTCCGCCCCGCTGGACCCACCGAAGAGGGCATCGTGGAAAGCCCAGAACCGCTCTTGCCGGCGCGCAGCTTCGGCGGCCCAAGCCGCATCGCAGGCTCCTGGCTGCTGGTCCACTGTCAAACGCGAGTTGCATTGGTTCGAGAGCGGATAGTGCTTGAAGACGACGAGCAGGCGGTCGCCGAAGCGCTGGTGCAGCCGCGACAGCGCCGGCACGAAGCGGCGGCACGCGGGGCACTGGAAGCTGGCGAAAACGACGAGCTGCACCGGCGCCTCGAGCGGACCCAGATGCGGCTCGTCTTCCTCGACGGTGAGGGCGAGCCGAGGCGCAGCGCGATAGGCCGAGATGATCTGGGCCGGAGCCGGTTTGGGCGCCGGGCGGCGGCGCCGCAGCGACGATTCGACGTAGATCCACTGGTAGGTCACGAGTCCCACGAGAACCGCGCTGCCGAGGCCGAGGAGCTTCCAGCGCGCGAGCGGCGACTCGACTCTGGACCGGAACAACCAATCCGCGGCGATGCCGAGGAGCCGGAACTGCTCGCGGAGCGAGCGTGCGCTCGACTTGTGCACCGTGAACAGCAGCATCAGATTGAGTGCCTGAACGGCCAGACAAAGGGAGCAGGGCGATCCGCTTCCCCGCGGCAGGGCGAGCGCCGCCACCAGACCGGCGGCGATGCCGGCCAGGGTCACCAGCCCTGCAGCCAAGTGCGCCTCGGCGGTGAACGATTCCTTCAGGAAGCGGGCGAGCAGCAGGAGAGCGGCGAGCACCGTGAAGGTAGCAAGCGCCCAGCCGGCGAGGGGCACGCCGAGGATCCAGGAGCGCTTGTCGGCCAGCGACGGGTCACAGCTCGACGAGAAGAGCAGCAGGCACAGGTCGGGCAGCTGCGGTCGAGGTGACGCCAGCAGAGCGAAGGTGCGAGCGAGGAGGTACGCCGTGACGGCTGCTCCCGCTGCCACGAGCAGAAGGCTCGCCCACCACCAGAGGTGACGCGACCTGGCGCCCGCTCTCGCACGACTCGGATTCCAGCTCATGGCCGCGTGTCCACCATGTGTCGCGTCGAGGGGGCGACGTCGCAGGATGGCTGAGACCTGTACGTCTGCGCGGATCGGGCTCGTCTCTGCGTCCGCGGGCAAGCGCAAGAAGGATAGCTCTCACGAGCGCCGTCCTCCCATTGGGTGCAATCCCGAGGACGGCTCCGGTGTTTTCCAAGCGCCAAGTGAGGGGAGCGGAGGGGACGATCCCAGGGAGCGATCTCGAAGCGTCGCCAGGTACAGGCCTGGGTGTCGGGTCGTCGCCGCTGCTACGGCGACGGCGTCCTAGGTCGCCGGGTCGAGAGGGCGCGGCGAGCGGTTCACCAACCAGACGCCGATCAGGAGGATGGCACCACCGGCGAGGGCGGGCAGGGTGATAGCCTCGTGCAGCAGCCAAGCGGCGACGGCCACGGTCACCAAGGGTTCGAGATAGATGAAGGAAGAAACCTGCGAGGCATCGGCGACTTCGAGGCTGTCGTACCAGAAGATGAAGGCGACACCGGAGCAGAAGATGCCGAGGAAGAGGAGCGCCAGCCAACCGGTGGAGGAAAGGCGGCCGTAATCCTCCCAGCCCCGGGAGGCGAAGAAGAACGGCAGCGTCATCACCCAGCCGAGCAGCAGTACCCAGTGCATCACCAGCGCCGCTGGGCGGTGGCGCAGCACGGGCTTGCTCAGGACCGAGAACACTGCCCAGTTGGGTGCGCTCAACAGCATCAGGAGATCCCCGAGCGTGCTCGACAGACGGAGCATCTCCAGCGAGGGGCGGCCCCGGGTGGCGACGAGCAGCGCGCCGCAGAAAGCGAGCAGGACGCCGACGATTTGTGGCGGCGCCAGGCGCTCGTGCAGGAAGAGGCGTGCGAGCAGCACGGTGAACACCGGGACAAGAGTGATGATCCAGCCGGAGTTGGTGGCGCTGGTGTAGCGCAGCCCCGTGATTTGCAGGAGCTGGTGCAGGAGGACACCGACGCCACCGAGGAGCGCGAAGGTGGCCAGCTCCGAGCGCTGGATGCGGTGCATCTGCCCGCGCGCCGCGCTCGTGACCAGGAGAACCGCGACGCCCATGCCGAAGCGGGTGGTGACGATGGTGAAAGGTCCCGCCTCGCGCAAGACCGCCTTCGTGGCGACGAAAGATGCTCCCCAGGCGCTGATGGCGAAGAGAGTCTTGCACTGCCAGGGAATCCTCACGCTGCGGCGCCTCCCGAGAAGCCGGCCAGTCTAACCGATCCTGTGCCGCAGACGGCATGTCGGTGGCCCGTGCGCAGACGCTCGACAGCAGTCGCACTCGATCCGTGCTTGCCTTCGGCGTCGGCGCAGCGCACGCTGCACGTCGCCGTGCTGCTCGAGTGCAGCCGGTTCGCGGCCGCACGGTGACGCCGCGGGCGGAGGTGGTGCATGTCCCTCAAGGTCATCGTTTTCCTGGCGGTCCTGCTCGTTGCGGGTGTAGCGCTCCTGTTCTGGGAGCGCGACCCATCGCCAGCCGAGGCTTTGAGCCAGATGAAGCAGCAAGTCGAGCGGTCGATCGCGCGCAGCGAGGCGGAGCTCTACGCCCCGGCGGCGGCCACCGCGGTGCGGGATTCTTTCGCAGCTCTGGAGTCGCTCTTCCAGGCTCAGAAAGGCAGGTTGCCCTTCTTGCGCAACTGGTCTCAGGTCCGAGCGGGGCTCGGACGCATGGAGGGGCTGCTGCGGCAGATGGAGCTGGCGGCGAAGCAGGGCAAAGAGGCTTTGCGCGCCTCCTTGCAGGAAGCCATTGCGGCGGGGCGGGCCGAGGCCGATGGGGTGGAGGCGGAAATCGCCACGGCGCCGCGCAGCAAGGACAGCCGCGGCGTTCTTCTCCGGCTGCGCACCGCATTGCAGGAGGTGCGGGCCCGCATCGACAAGGCGCAGGCAGCCCTCGACGCCGGCCAGTTCATCAGCGCCCGCGAGGAGATCGATGGCGCGCGGGCGAGCCTGGCGACGCTGCGGCAGGAAGTGCAGGAAGCGAAGGAACGCGCCCGCGAGCTCGGGATGGGGTCCCCCACGCGCTCCCCGGCGGTCCTGGTGGTGGACGTGTCGGAGGGCCGCTTCACCTTGCTCGGTAGCGGGCGCTCGATCCTGCGCACCGGTCCCTGCGCCACCGGCAGTGGAGAGACGGTGCATGGCTCCGGTGGGCGGACCTGGACGTTCGACACCCCGCAAGGATTGCGGCGTGTCCACCACAAGGCGCCCCGGCCCATCTGGTACAAACCGGACTGGGCTTATATCGAGGCTGGTCTATCGGTCCCCCCAGCAGGGGCACCGGAACGCTGGGAGCGGGGAATGCTCGGGGCCTATGCCCTCGATATCGGCGGGGGTTATCTCGTGCACGGCTCGCCTTATGCCGTCGTGGCCGGGGAACGGAGCACCCATGGATGCGTGCGCCTCGCCGCAGCCGATCTGGAGGTGGTGTACCAGACCCTGCAGATTGGTGACGTGGTGCTATTGCGCTGATTAGCCCGTTTCTCTTGACCCTCCGGAGCCCGGGGAGTAAGATTTCCGCCTCGGATCTCGAGTCGAAAACCGATACGTACGGACCGCCTCTGGCCCGACCCCGTCCGTCGATCGAACAGTACAAGTGCGGCTCGAAGACATTTGGCGCAATGGAGAGCAGAGCACTTCACTCTTCGGGAGGTTCCAGGTCCAGTTAGTTCGGAAGCACTGTACGAACGAACACCGGTCGCTACAGCAAGCACTCTTTCACAACTTTGCAGGAGGTGCTTCCCCTCATGATCCTTCGCCAACGCGTGTCCGTGCGCCGGTTGGCCGCTGGTTGCGCCCTCGTCGCGCTCCTGCTGCCTGCTTTGAGCGCCGCCCAGTATGCGTATGATGCGCCCTCGCTGGCGGTCGTCGGCGCCGACAAATCCTCGATCACTCTGCAGGTGACAGCCGGGGCCACGGGGTTGCCCGAAGGCTTCACCGTGCAATGGATGAGAGCAGCCGATTTCACTGGAACCTGGCCGACGGGGTCCAGCTCGTATGTGGGGTACTGCAGCTTCACGGGTACACCCACTCTGACCACTGGCCCGGCGACAAACTACGCCCTGGCCGGAAACGGCAGCATCGATGTGGAGCTCGGGGATCTCTTCGATGAAACCGGCATCAGCACCGGTAACACCGACGAGCTGCCAGAGAGCACGCCGTACGTCTTCCGTGCCTTCTCCGGGATCCCCTACTACCGGTCGAGCTATTACTCCCAGACACTCTCCGGCAGCACCATCACCCTCGATACGGGGTGCGTGCGGACGCAGGGCTTCTGGAAGAACCACACCGAGTCGTGGCCCGTGGCCGGGCTCTTCCTCGGCACCACGTTCTACACCCAGGCCGAGCTCCTCCAAATCCTGGGAACTCCGGCTGAAGGCAACGGCTTGATCTTCCTGGCGCACCAGCTGATCGCCGCCAAGCTGAACGTGGCGAGCGGCGCCACGCCACCGGGAACTCTCATCGCCGACGCCGACGCTCTCATCGATGGTCTGGTGGTGCCGCCGATCGGAGCCGGGTTCCTGGATCCATCAGTCGCCAGCCCATTGACCGACGACCTGGATACCTACAACAACGGTCTGAGCGGTGTGCCGCACTGCGACCCCGTCTCGGTGCAGAGCAAGCCCTGGGGCGCGGTCAAGCAGCTGTACCGCGACTGAGAGCCACTGCCGCCGACTCTCGTAAGGACGCCGTCCGGGTACCACCGGACGGCGTCTTCGTCGATGCCCCAAGGAAAGGATGCCGACATGGACCAGCGACTCCTCGATCTCTACGACGAGTACACCCATGCGCCTCTCGATCGGCGGGTGTTCCTGGAACGTCTGGTGCAGCTGTGCGGCAGCACCGCGGTGGCGATGTCGTTGCTGCCCCTTCTCGAGTCGAAAGCCGCCGCCGCGCTGGTGCCGCCCGACGACGCCCGGCTCGCGGCCGGGCGGATCACGTACCCGGGAGCTTCGGGCGACATCGCGAGCTACCTGGCCCGCCCCAAGGACAGCGCCAAGCTGCCGGCGGTGATCGTTATCCACGAGAACCGCGGTCTCACCGCGCACATCGAGGATGTGGCCCGGCGCGCAGCGCTCGCCGGCTTCCTCGCCCTCGCTCCCGACATGCTCTCGCCCCTCGGCGGGACACCAGCGGACCCCGACTCGGCGCGGGCCCAGTTCGGGAAGCTGGAGCCGGAGAAGACGGTGCAGAACCTGGTCGCTGCGGTGAAGTTCCTCGAGAAGCACGAGCACGGTACCGGCAAGGTCGGCACCGTGGGCTTCTGCTGGGGCGGCGGCATGGTGGGCGATCTCGCCGTCGCCTGCCCCGAGCTGGATGCGGCGGTGGTGTACTACGGTCGTCAACCCGCGGCGGCAATGGTGGAGAAGATCCAGGCGCCGCTCCTCCTGCATTACGCCGGATTGGACGAGCGGATCAACGCCGGGATTCCGGCCTTCGAAGAGGCGCTGAAGAAGGCCGGGAAGAAGTACACCCTCTATCGCTACGAAGGTGTGAACCACGCCTTCCACAACGACACCTCGGAAGCACGCTACAACAAAGAGGCCGCCGAGCTATCGTGGTCGCGGACGATCGCCTTCCTGCGCGAGAACTTGCAGTCGTGAGGCCTACACACCGGCGCCAGGTTCAGAGCCGGAGCGGCGAACGCGCTTCGTAGAGCCGGAGATGGTCGCGGATCTCGGCCACGAGTCCCGCGTCCTGGCGCTCGCCGGCGAGCTCCGCGGCCCGCCGGGCCGCGGCGATGGCTTCGTCGAAGCGGCCGGCCTCGGCGAGCGCCGCAGCTTGGGTGACCAGCGCCTCGGGCAGGCGGTCCCGGGCGCGGGCCACGAGACGCGCGGCGATGTCGATGGCCTCGTCACCGTCGCGCAAGCCGGCGTCGGATGAAGTGGCCAGGATCCAGGCCAGGCGTTGCTCCACCATCTCGTCGTCGGGAACGGCGCGCAAGCCGCGACGCAGCACGCGGACGGCGTCGGCGTCGTGCTTCTGCGCTTCCAAGACCACCGCCAGATTGTAGTAAGCCGCGCTGAGGCGACGGTCGAAGCGAAGGGCTTCCTCGTACTCCTGCGCGGCGCGCTCGAGCTTGCTGGTGCGCGTGAGCGCCACCGCCAGATCGAGGTGAGCGCGGGCGTTCTCCGGCTCCTGCAGCGTCGCCTCGTGCAGCGCCGCCACCGCTTCTTCGGGCCGCCCGAGGGCGAGCAACGTCGAGCCGAGCAGCTGCTGGCCACGGGGATAGCGGGAGCGCAACGCCAAGGTGCGCCGTGCTTCCGGCAACGCTTCCGCCGGCCGGCCCTGCTCGGCGAGGACGGCGGCCAGCTGGAAGCGGGCGTGGGCGTCGGTGGGGGCTGCTTCCAGGGCGGCGCGGAAGGAGCGCTCCGCCGCCGCGAGATCGCCGGCCTCCCGTTCCGCCCGGCCGCGCCCGGTGAGCGCTTCGGCGAGCTGGACCCGTGGCCTGCCGTAATGCGGTGCGGCGGCGTGCGCGACCTGCAAGCGAGCGATCACGGGCTCCCAAACCGTGGCTCCCGGAGTCAGCAGGCACTCCTCGATCTGCGCGGTGATCTCCACCGTTTCTCGCTTGGCCCACAAAGTGCGCTCGAGAATGCTGTCCACGGCGCTGTCGGCGAGCTTCCCCCAGTGCGTCACGAGAGGACGCGGGCCGGTCCGAAACGAGTCCACGAGCCGGACGTTGGCACCACCATCGGGCCTGCCGATGGCGAGAGGGCTGGAGAACTCCAGATACAGGTTGTCGTCGGTGCTGAGCCGGGCGCCGGTGGCGAAGCGCCGCACGCTGGCGTCGTCCATGGTGAGGTCGCAGAGGAACGAGATCGGATCGCCGAGGCCGACGCGCTCGAGCTGCCGGTGCACCTCGGTCTGGTGCAAACGTCTGGCGAGCTCGGTCGCATCCACCTGCAACGGCGTATTCGAAGCGATGAGGACGGCATCGAAGGCGGTCTGGAAGAGGAGGTTGTGAGCGAAGTGCGCCGACAAGGAGGCGACGATCGAGCGCAGATTGTCCTCGGTGAGCTCGTAAAGCGGCATCCACTGGCAGAGGATGCCGCCCGGGGCGAGGCGGGCGGCGGTGAGGGCGTAGTACTCCGAGGTGAAGAGGTAGGACGAGCCGTGTTCGTACGGGTGGATCGGATCGGCGGTGATGACATCGAATTGTCGCGCCGTCGTCCGCAGGTAATTGCGGCCGTCCTGGACGACGATGTGCAGCCGCGGGTCGTCCAGGGCGTTCCCGTTCAGGTCCGAGAAGACGCGGGCCGCCCCGAGCACGGCCGGCTCGATCTCGACCAAGGTGATTTCCTGGAGCTCCGGATGTGCGGTGACGCCGCCGAGGGTGAGGCCCGCACCGAGACCGATGACGAGAGCCGTCTTGGGATGCGGGTGCAGCAGCACCGGCACGTGGCCGAGCAGGTACTCGTGGTGCAGGTCCGAGTGGTGATCCGTTGCCACCGATCGGCCGTTGATGACGACGGCGCGGAATTGCTGCGCTTCGATCACCGAGACGGTGGCGCCGCGGCCCTCGCGGTAGTAGAGCCGCTGCGTGGCGGCGAGCTGGCCGCGCACGTCGATGCGGCCGCTGGCGTTGGTGTAGCCGACGGTCACGTTGTTCTGGAAGGAGCCGAGGGTGTGCAGGTCCCAGGCCGGGAGCGCGTACGGGAGCGCCAGACTCGCGGCCACGGCGACGGCACCGCCGAGCAGTGCGAGCGCGCGCAGGCGTGGCCGGCGGGCGCCGAGGAAGACGGCGAGAACGAGCAAGCCGTAACCCAGGTCGAGTCCGCAGACGAGCAGCATGCCCTTCTGCAAGCCCAGGAACGGGATGAGGACGAAGCCGCCGAGCAGCGGCCCGAGGATGCCTCCGAGAGTGTTGAGACCGACGAGATCGCCGACGGAACGCCCGAAGCCCGGGCGCAGTGCGGCGCGGGCGCGCCCAGCCAAAGGGAAGGCGACGCCCATGCAGGTGGCCGGGACGAGCATGACGGCGAAGGAAAGAAGGAGCGTGGCGGCGACGCGCATGCCTTGGGCGCCGCCGTGGAGACGCGCGTTGAGCTCGACCGCGAGTTGCGGCAGCCCGGGAACGAGCTGCGAGACCACCGCACTGCTCGCTCCGATGGCGACCAGGGCGAGACCGCACTGCGCCGCCAGAGCCAGGCGTCGCACGGGGAAGAGACCGTGCAGGATGCTTCCAAGGGTGATGCCAGTGAGGAAGGCGGCGAGCATGATGGTGAATGCATACGTCGTGGTGCCGATGGCGATGCCGAGGGCGCGCGTCCACATGACCTCGAGGGCGAGGGCGCAGAGGCCGCTCACGAAGGTGCCGTAGAAAGCGAAAAGGAGCGACGACCTCGTTGCAGGCTCGAGGACTGGGGACGGCAGAGCAGCTGTTTCCGGCGCGGCGTCCGCCGGAACCAGGGCGTCCGCGGCAGACGCTCCGGTGCGGAGCCTGCGATCGGCGAGGAGAGCGAGGGCAGCGACAGCGACGTTGGCAGCGATGGCCACGAATTGCGTGCGCCGCACGCCGATCCCGGGCAAGAGGACGAAGCCCGCGGTGACGGCGCCGAGCACGGCGCCGAAGGTGTTGATGCCATACAACCAGGCGAGTCGCGCGCCGAAATCCTCGCGCCGGTGCACCACGAAGCGGGTCAGCACCGGTAAGGTCCCGCCCATGAAGAAGGTGGGGATGACGAGGACGGCGAAGGCCATCGTCGCCCGCGTCAGGTGCAGCCACAGGTCGACGCCATCGCGGCGCAGAGCGATGCCGACGTAGAGGCGTTCGACCAGGGCGAGAAGGAGCGGGAGGAGGAGGGCGGCTGCACCGACCGCGAGCTCGAGCAGACCGTAGACACGCAGCGGGCGCTGCAAGCGCTCCGCCACCCGCCCGAGGCTGAAGCCACCGAGGGCCAGCCCGCCCATGAAGGCGGCGAGCACGATGGCGACCGCCTGGTGGCTGACACCGAAGACGAGGGCGAGGTCGCGGCTCCAGGCCACCTGATAGACGAGGGCGATGGCCCCGGAACCAAGGAACAGGCAGGAGACCAGGACCGCCAGGCTCCTCCGCATCCGTTTCTCCTCCTGCAGCCTCGAGCCGCGGCGCTGCGCCCCTAGCCTGGCGGCCACGCGGGTGGCCCGGCGGATCATTATATAGAGAGGCGCCCGCACCTTGCCCGCGCCCGGCGGTCTCCCTAGAATCGTGGAGTCCCTCCTTCTTGGCGCCGCGCCGTCCGCCCCGGGCGGTCGCCGTGTCGCTGTCTTTCGTGCACTTGAACGTGCACTCGAACTTCTCGCTCCTCGCGGGGACGCGGAGCGCCGACGAGTTGGTGGCGGCGGCGCGTCTCGCCGGCATGTCGGCGCTCGCCCTCACCGACACCAACGGGCTGTACGCGGCGGTGGACTTCCAGGCCGCTTGCCGCGCCGCGGACGTCCACCCGGTATTCGGCGTGGAGCTGCGTCACGAGGGCCGGCGCGCCGTGGTCCTGGCGCGGGACGCGGCGGGCTATGCAGAAATCTGCCGGCTCGTGAGCCAGCGACACCTGGACGCGGAGTTCCGCCTCAGCGCCGCCCTCGCCGGCACCACGGAGCACGTCTTCGTGCTCTGCGCCGATCCGGCGCTGCTCGTCGGCCTGCGCGGGCGGAGCCACGTGTACGTCGAGATCGTTTGCCACCGCGACGTCGCCTCGCGCCGGCGCAAGTACCACTTGCTCGACGTGGCGTCGCGCCTCCATCTGCCCGTGGTGGCGACGAACAACGTGCACTTCCTGAAGCCGGAGGAACACCGGGTCCACCGCGTGCTCTGCGCCATCCGCACCAACACCACAGTCGGGACCGTGCCGGAAGGCGAGGTGGAGCACGAGGAATGCTGGCTGCGTTCGCCGGGAGAGATGGCGGCACTCTTCGCCGACGTGCCCGAAGCACTGGCGCAAAGCCTGCACCTCGCTTGGAGCTGCAGCTACGAGATTCCTCTCGGCCAGCCGCGGCCGCCGCGCTTCGCTGTCCCCGCGGCCGCCGCACCGCGCCGCGCTGCCCATCGCCTCGCCTGGCGGCGCGACGTCGCGGAGCGCCTCGCCGCCGCGCGGCCCGCGGCGGACGGCGAGACGCCGCGCGTGCTGCACGGCGCCGACGGCAGCGAGGTTCCAGGCCTCCCCGAGTGGCCGCGCGAATCGCGCCGCCTGTTCCGCGGCAGGAGCAGCGAAGCAGCGATGGAGAACACACTGGAAGCGCCAGGTCAGGCACCGGACCAGCAGGTGCTCGCGAGTGGATCCCGAGACCAACCCGACGCAGGCGCTTTCCAGTTCTTGCAGCAGCTCTGCGACGAAGGGTTGCAAGAGCGTCTCGGTGCAGCGAGCGACGTGGCACGGGAGACGCTGGCGCGAGAGCTCGATGTCATCCGCCGTCTCGATCTCACCGACTACTTCCTCGTCTGCTGGGACCTGGTGCGCTTCGCGCGCAGCCACGGCATGCCGTGCCTGGGGCGGGGCTCGGCGGCGAACAGCTTGGTGAGCTATTGCCTCTACATCACCCACGTGAACCCGCTGGAGCACGGGCTCTTCTTCGAGCGCTTCCTCAACCTGGAGCGCGAGGGCTATCCCGACTTCGACATCGACTTCGGCACCGACGATCGGGAAGTGGTGCTGGACTACGTTTTCCAGCGCTACGGCCGCGACCGGGTGGCGATGATCTGCACCTACAACACCATGCACGCCCGCTCCGCCATGCGCGAGGTGGCGAAGGCGCTGGGCATCCCGAGCGGCGAGGTGGAGGACGTGGTGAAACGCCTGCCGCACTTCGCCTCGCCCCGGGAAGTGCGCGAGCGTCTCGCCCGCGACCCGGCGGGGCGCGACCTGCCCCTCGATCGCGAACCCTTGCGCACCGTGCTGGAGATCGCGACCGCCATCGCCGAGTTCCCTCGCCATCTGGCGACGCACCCCTGCGGGCTCGTCATCGCGCCGCAGCCGATCCTCGAGCTGGTGCCGCTGCAGCGCGGCGACAAGGGGCTCGAGATCACCCAGTGGGACATGAACGCGGTGGAGGACGCCGGCCTGGTGAAGATCGACATCCTGGGGCAGAAAGGGCTCGCGGTCATCAGCGACACCATCCGGCAGGTGGAACGCAACGACGGCTTGCGCATCGACCCGGAGCGGGTGGACGTGCTGCACGACCCCGGGGGCCGGGAGCTCCTGCGCAGCGGCCGCACCATCGGCTGCTTCTACATCGAGAGCCCCATCATGTTGCAGCTCATGGAGCAAGCCGCCTGCGACGACTTCGAGGTGCTGACGGCGCTTTCGTCCATCATCCGCCCCGGGGTGTCGAACTACGGCGGCAAGCAGCGTTACCTCGAATGCCACCTGGGCCTGGCGCAGCCGGAGGCGCTGCACCCGCTGCTCGTACCGGTGCTGCGCGACACCTACGGCTGCCTCATCTACCAGGAGCAGGTGATCCAGGTGGTGACCGCCATCGCCGGCATGACGCTGTCGGAAGCCGACGGCTTGCGCAAGTGCATGTCGAAGAAGCGCAACTGGCAGCACATGGAGACGTACCGGGAGCGCTTCCTCTCCGGGGCGCGACAGCACGACGTGCCGGAGGCGACGGCGCTGGCGATCTTCACCCAGATCGAAAGTTTCGCCGGCTACGCCTTCTGCAAGGCGCACTCGGCCTCGTTCGCCCTGGAGTCCTTCGCCAGCGCCTACTGGAAGGCGCACTACCCGGCGGAGTTCATGGCCGCCGTGCTCACCAACCAAGGCGGCTACTACACGCCGATGGAGTACGCCGAGGAGGCGCGCCGCTGCGGTGTGCGTTTGCTGCCGCCTTGCGTCAACACCGGGCGCAAGGAGTACTGGGGCCAGAGACGCGAGATCCGCACCGGTCTCATGCAAGTGAAAGGCCTGGCGGAGGCGAGCATCGACGTCATCCTGGCGGCGCGGCGCGCCGGCGGGCCGTTCACGGACCTTGGCGACTTCCTGCGCCGCGTGCGCATGAGCCACGCGGAAGCCCGCGCCTTGGTGCGCTGCGGCGCCATGGACTGGTTCGAGAGGACGCGGCCACGCCTCCTCTGGGAGCTGGAGCTCCGCGCCCGGGCTGCTTCGCCTGCCGGTGCGGCGACGCGAGCAGGGGCCTCACCGCCGGAGGCGCGCTGGCTCGCCGAGCCCGCCGATCCGGAGCGCCTGGCAGCTCTCGTGGCGCAGATCCCGCCGCTTCCCGAATGGAATGCCGAGGCGCGCCGGCGGGCCGAGCTCGAAACCCTGGAGCTGAGCCTCGACGCGCATCCGTTCGCCCTCTTCCCGGCGCTGCTGGAGTGGGCGCGGGCGCGGCGGCCCATCGTGCAGAGCACCGAGCTCCGCCGGCACGCCGACCGCGAGGTCTATCTGCTGGGCTGGAAGGTGACCTCCAAGCACACGACGACGGTGCACGACGAGACCATGTGCTTCGTCACCTTCAGCGACGAGCACGGCCGCTTCGAGGCGAGCTTCTTCCCCGAGGTCTACGAGCGCTGCGC
Source organism: Candidatus Krumholzibacteriia bacterium (assembly GCA_035649275.1). Taxonomy (NCBI): domain Bacteria; phylum Candidatus Krumholzibacteriota; class Candidatus Krumholzibacteriia; species Candidatus Krumholzibacteriia bacterium. Next base: position 9,144 of record DASRJW010000044.1, on the reverse strand, counting down.
CACCGAGCTCGTCCGCGGCTTCGGTCCCTACTTGATCAAGGGCAAGGTGGAAGTACAATTCGGCGTCGCCGAGCTCGTCGCCACCCACGTGCTGCTGCTGCGCCGCACCCAGGTCGCAGGCGGGTGAGCTCGCCGGGAAGGCTGGCTCCGGCGCCCCCTGCCGACGTGGAGCAGCCCCCAGGACCTGACGCGCAGATTCTGCGGCCTACGGGTGGGGGAGGTTGGGGTCGGGACGGTCGCCGGACCAACCGGGGGGCGAAACCTCGAACTGGACACTCGAGCGCCGCAGGCGTAAACTTCCGTCGATTGTCCATCCCCACCTTCCACGACGCAGGAGGACCTGTGCGCCTGTCCCTCGTCGTCCCTGTTGCGTTCGTTCTGCTCCAAATCGCCACCGCCGCTCAGAGCGCTGAGGAGACCCGTGCGCTGGGAAGCGCGGCTCGTCCGTCGGCAGCCTCGGAGACGAAGGATCCACTAGCAACGGCCAGCCAGAAAGCGCCGCACCTCCTGGGCGTCGAGCGCTATCTGGACTTCGAAGAGGTCCGCGAGCCGCAGCTGTCCCCCGACGGGACGCAGATCGTCTACACCCGGCGCTGGGTGGATCGGATGGAAGACGAATGGGCCTCGTCGTTGTGGGTCATGCGCGCCGATGGCACCAAGAACCGCTACCTCCTCGACGGCTCCGAGGCGCGCTGGTCGCCGGACGGCACCCGCATTGCCTACCTGGCCAAGGGCGAGCCCGAGGGCACCCAGGTCTTCGTGCGCTGGATGGACGACGAGGGCGCGACGACGCAGGTGACACGCCTCACCGACAAGCCGGCCAACCTGCGCTGGTCCCCGGACGGACGCAGCATCGCCTTCACCATGGAAGTGCCGGACGAGGACACCTGGAAGATCGACATGCAGAAGCCGCCGAAGGGGGCCGCCTGGACCGAGGCGCCGAAGATCATCGAGACGCGGCACTACCGGCAGGATCGCCGCGGCTACTACGCCGACGCCTTCACCCACCTCTTCGTGGTGCCTGCGGAAGGGGGGACGCCGCGGCAGATCACCAGCGGTCGCTGGAACGTCGGCGCCCGTCCCGAAGGTCTCGCCTTCGCCATCGGCTTCGACTGGACCCCCGACGGTCAGTACCTCGTCTTCGACGGCTTGAAGGAAGAAGAGACCGAGCGGCGCTACCGGGAATCCCACCTCTATGCTGTTGCGGTGGAAAGCGGCGACATCCGTCAGATCACCGCGCGCAAGGGACCCTGGGCGAGCCCCACCGTGTCGCCGGACGGCCGGCGCGTCGCCTTCCTCGGTTTCGATTGGGTCGAGCAGACCTACAAGGCGGACGAACTATGGGTCGTGGGTCTGGACGGCAGCGACATGCACTCGCTGACCCCGGCCCTCGACCGCGACGTGGACGAAGTGCGCTGGACCCAGGGGAGCCAGAGCCTCTGCTTCAGCGTCGATGATCGCGGTGCGCGCAATGTCTACGAGGCGACGCTGCGCGGCAAGGTACGCCAGCTCACCCACGGGACCCACATCCTCTCCCTCACCTCGCTCGCCCGGTCGGGTCTGGCGGCGGGAGTGCGCTCGGCGCCGCAGACGCCCCCGGAAGTGGTGACCTTCCGGCTTGGCCATCCCGACAAGATCCAATCTCTCACCCAGGTGAACGCGGATCTGCTGCAGGGCATCGAGCTCGGCCAGGTGGAGGAGATCTGGTACGGGTCCACGGGTGGGACCCAGGTGCAAGGTTGGATCGTGAAGCCGCCGCGCTTCGATCCGGCGCGCCGCTATCCCCTCATCCTTCATATCCACGGCGGGCCGCATGCGATGTATGGCGTCGGTTTCAACTACTCGTTCCAGAACCTGGCCGCCAACGATTACGTGGTGTTGTACACCAATCCGCGGGGCAGCACCGGGTATGGCACCGCCTTCGGCAACGCCATCGACAATGACTATCCGAGCGTGGACTACGACGACCTCATGGCCGGAGTGGAGATGGTGCTCGCGCGCGGCTACGTGGACCCGGACCGCATGTACGTCACCGGCGTGAGCGGCGGCGGCGTGCTGAGCAGCTGGATCGTCGGTCACACGGATCGCTTCGCCGCCGCGGCGGTGCGCGCTCCCGTCATCGACTGGATGAGCTTCGCCGGCACCACGGACATCGTGAGCTGGGGCTACGAGCGCTTCCATCCGCCCTTCTGGGAGGATCCGAAGCCGTGGCTCGAGCACTCGCCCCTCATGTACGTGAACCGGGTGAAGACCCCGGTCCTGCTCATGACCGGGGAGCTCGACCTGCGCACCCCGATCGGACAAACGGAAGAGTATTTCTCCGCGCTCAAGGCTCTGGGCGTGGAGACGGTGATGTTGCGTTTCCACGAGGAGTATCACGGCACAGCGTCGAAGCCGGCCAACTTCATGCGTACCCAGCTCTATCTCATGAGTTGGTTCGGCAAGCACACGCGAGGAGGCGAGGGGACACCCGCAGCCTCACGCTGAAGATCGTGGCGGGGCTGGTGGCGTGCGCTACAGATGGGCTGGGGCGGGGTCCGTCCCGTCCCAGGCGGGACCGGAACGGCCCGCTCCATCAGGGGGGGACTGGTTCTGAGAGGGAACCGGTCGTCTGTTGGCAGCGTCACCAGCCCTTCTTCACACCCCGCTTGCCTCCCCGGGTCCCCTCTTGACAGGTTAGCAGTCACTCAGGCAGAGTGCTAAGCGCGTGACCGACCCGATCTAACCACGCAAGCTATTGCGCACCAAGAGGATGACCGTGCGCGCGGGAGCCCCGGGGCCGTCCCAGGCTCCCTGTCAACTCCAAAGGAGGACCTGATCCCATGGCGGCCAAGCAGATCCAGTTCGGGGACGAAGGGCGCAAGCGCGTCCTCAACGGTGTGGAGATCCTGGCGCGCGCGGTCAAGGCGACGCTCGGCCCGCGGGGGCGGAACGTCGTCTTGGATCGCAAGTTCGGAGCCCCTCTCGTGACCAAGGACGGGGTCACGGTGGCGAAGGAGATCGAGCTCGAGGACGTGTACGAGAACATGGGCGCGCAGATGATGCGCGAGGTGGCGTCCAAGACGAGCGACGTGACCGGTGATGGAACGACGACCGCCACGATCCTCGCCGAAGCCATCTTCCGCCAGGGGATGAAGACGGTCACCGCCGGCGCCAACGCCATGTCGGTGAAACGCGGCATCGACAAAGCGGTGGCGCGGATCGTGGAAGAGCTCGAGAAGCTGAAGACCCCGGTCAAGGGGCGCCCGGACATCGCCGCCATTGCCACCGTCTCGGCCAACGGCGATTCCACCATCGGCAACATCATCGCCGACGCCATGGAGAAGGTGGGCCAGGACGGCACGATCACCGTGGAGGAAGCGAAGTCCATCGACACGACTCTCGACGTCGTCGAGGGCATGCAGTTCGACCGCGGCTATCTCTCGGCGTACTTCGTCACCGATCCGCAGAGCATGAAGGCCGAGCTCGAGGACTGCCTGATCATCATCCACGAGAAGAAGATCAGCAATCTGAACGATTTCTTGCCGCTGCTGGAGAAGATCGCCCAGCTCGGACGACCCTTCGTGGTCATCGCCGAGGAAGTGGAAGGCGAGGCGCTGGCGACGCTGGTGGTGAACAAGCTGCGCGGCACCCTCAAGGTGGCCGCGGTGAAGGCGCCCGGGTTCGGCGACCGTCGCAAGGCCATGCTGGAGGACATCGCGATCCTCACGGGCGGCAAGTTCATCTCCGAGGACCTGGGCCTGAAGCTGGACAACGTGCAGCTCAACGATCTGGGACGCGCCAAGCGCGTCACCATCGAGAAGGAAGAAACCACCATCGTCGAGGGCGCCGGGAAGAAGGAAGCCATCCAGTCCCGGATCAACCAGATCAAGAAGCAGATCGAGGACACGACCTCGGACTACGACCGCGAGAAGCTGCAGGAGCGCCTGGCGAAGCTGGCCTCCGGTGTCGCGGTCATCAAGGTGGGCGCGGCGACCGAGACCGAGCTCAAGGAGAAGAAGGCGCGCGTCGAGGACGCCTTGCACGCCACCCGCGCCGCAGTGGAAGAGGGCGTCGTGCCCGGCGGTGGTGTGGCCTTCCTGCGCGTGCAGCACGTGCTCGATTCCGTGCCCGGCTTGGAGGGCGACGAGAAGTTCGGCGTCGACATCGTGCGCCGCGCTATCGAAGAGCCCTGCCGGCAGATCGCGGCCAACGCCGGTGCCGAGGGCACCGTGGTCTGCGAGCGCGTCAAGCAGGAGAAGGGCAACATGGGTTACGACGCGGCCACCCAGGAGTACCGTGACCTGGTGCAGGCGGGCGTCATCGACCCGAAGAAGGTGACGCGGACGGCGCTGCAGAACGCTGCCAGCGTCGCCGGGTTGATGCTCACCACCGAGGCCCTGGTGGCGGAGATCCCGGAGAAGAGGAAGAGGGCTCCGGCGATGCCCGGCGGTGGCGGCGGCATGGAAGACATGGACTTCTGAGCGTTTCGCCGTCGCCGCCCAGGCGGCGGTGGCGTTTCGCGTCCAACAAGATCCGCAGGAGACGGGGGCCGGCAAACAACCGGCCCCCTTATCTATACGCGCATCCGGGCCGAATGGCGAGGTTCCGCGAGCGCCTGAACTGGAGCCGGGGTAATTCCTCGCACACAACGATGACTACAGCGATGCCCCGCGAGGTGCTCTTGTGAGGCCTGGAGGGGTACTCGTAGACTCGCCTCCGTGCAGGATGACGCGACAGAAGCGGCGGAGCGCGAACGCCCCCGCCCTCGCGACGAGGAGCGTTCGGGTTTGAGCAAGACGGCGCCTGCAGTCCTGGTGGTCGTGCTCACCTGGAACGGGCGCGAGGACACGCTAGCCTGCGTCGAATCCGTCCTGGCCCTGGACTACCCGCGCTTCCGGCTGCTCGTCATCGACAACGCTTCGAGCGATGGCACAGCCGAGGCGCTGCAGCAGCGTTTCGGTCACCGCATCGAGATCCTGCGGCAGAAGGAGAACCTGCTCTACGCCGGGGGCATGAACGCCGGTCTCGAACAGGCGCGGCAGGCGGGCACGGAGTTCGTTCTCCTCCTCAACAACGACATCGTCCTCGACCCCGGAATGCTGGCCGCCTTGGTGCGCGCCGCCGCGGCGGACGAGCGCGTCGCCGCCGCGAGTCCGAAGATCTACTACCACTCCAGGCCCGATCGCCTCTGGTTCGCCGGCGGCGAGCTGTCGTTGTGGCGCGGCTGGCCGCATCACCGTGGACTGCGCCAGATCGACCGGGGACAGCACGACCGCAGCTACGACGCCGACTACCTGACGGGGTGCGCTCTCTTGCTCCGCACCGCGGTGGTCGGTGAGGTGGGGCTCCTGGACACGGGATACGCGATGTACGCCGAGGACGCTGACTGGTGCTTGCGCGCCCGGCAACGGGGTTACCGCTTGCGATACGTGCCCGAGGCCCGGTTGTGGCACAAGGTGTCCGCCAGTGCCGGCGCGCGTTCCCTGTTCAAGATCAGGCGGCGGATGAGGAGCCAGCTTCGCCTGCTGCGGCGGCACGCGCGCTGGTACCACTGGCTCACGATCCCGTGGTACACCGCCTTCGAGGCCGTTCGCGTCGGTTGGGAATTGGCGCTGCGACGGATCTGAGGCGAAGGTGGAGAAAGAAAAACGGCCCCAGGGAATGACCCGGAGCCGGGGAAGCTTTCGCATCGTGAACCATACGAGGCAATGCTGTTGGTCTCCGGTCCAGACGCGAAATTTCCGTCGGGCAGGATAGCACCAGTCCAGACACTTGCCAAGGCAGAACTGGGTTTCCAGACAGTCACCAACGGCAGACCCTTTGGGTCATTTTCCCCACGGATCAGCTACGTAACCTGAATGAAGAGAATCTGTTGCGCTTGGAGGGTGGCTTGCGCGAAGGCTGGAGGGCGGACGACAGCAGGTTCGTGCTCTTCTGCGTCGCCGTCGCCGTAGTCTGCGGCCTCGAGGCCTGGCGCGATTTCGGTCGCGCCTTCCCCGAGGCAAGCATCGACTTCCAGGTGAACCGCAGCACCTCGCGACCCGTCGCCGAGGCCTACCTCGGTCGACTGGGGTTCGAGGTGGAGGCGTGGAAGCACGCCGCCATCTTCCGTTACGACAACACCGCCAAGATCTTCCTCGAGCGCGAGCTCGGGCCGGAGCAGGCACAGGCTCGGGGTGAAGAGCTGGAACTCTGGCGCTGGAGCCACCGCTGGTTCCGGCCAGAGGAGAAGGAAGAGCTGCAGGTCGAGGTCACGCCGAGGGGCGAGATCGCGCACTTCGAGCACCTGCTCCCCGAAGAAGCGCCGGGAGATTCCCTTTCCGAGGCGCAGGCGCGGCAGCTGGCGGAGGAGTTCCTGGCCGCGCACACGGACGTGGCGCTGGAGCGGCACGACTTCGTGGAAGCTGCCTCGGTGCGGCGGCCGGCGCGCGTCGATCACACCTTCACTTGGAAACGCACGGACTTCGCCGTCGGCGGCAGTACGGCGCGGGTGCGGGTGCAGGTAGCCGGTAGTGCGGTGACGGCGTACGAGGAGTTCCTCCAGGTCCCCGACCAGTGGCTCCATGACTACCGGCAGCTGCGGTCGCGCAACGAGACCGCGAATCTGGTAGCGGCGGTGCTCGGGTTCGTCACCGGCCTCGCCATGCTCCTCGTGCTGGTGTTCCGCATCCGGGATCGCGACGTGCGCTGGCGCACGGCGGCGGCCATCGCCGTCCTGGCCTTCGTGCTCCAGCTCTTGGCCGCGCTCAACGAGCTCGGTCTGGCGCGCTACGAGTACCCGACGGAGCAGGGCTACTTCGCCTTCATGACCTGGCAGGTCGTCGTGGCGGTGCTCGGCGCGAGCGCCGCCGCAGGAGTCGTCCTCCTGCTCACCGCGGCGGCGGAGCCGGTGTACCGGCAGAGCTATCCGCACAAGCTCTCGCTCGGGCGCACCTTCACCTGGCGCGGCCTGGGAACGCGGGACGCTTTCCGACAAATCATGCTCGGCGTCACGCTGGCCTTCTTCTTCGTTGCCTACCAGACGGTCTTCTACCTGGTGGCGGCGCGCTACGGCGCCTGGGCTCCCCTCGACGTGCCCTACGACAACATGCTGAACACCGTCTTTCCCTGGGCAGTGGTGCTGTTCAGCGGCTTCTTCCCCGCTGTCTCCGAAGAGTTCGTTTCCCGCATGTTCTCCGTCCCCTTCCTGAGCGGACTCTTGCAGCGCGGCCGGCGCTGGCGGCGTCCCGCGGTGGCGCTCGCCGTGGTGATCTCGTCGTGCATCTGGGGCTTCGCCCATGCGGGCTACCCGAACCAACCTTTCTATATCCGCGGCCTCGAGGTGAGCGTGGCCGGCATCGTCACCTCCTGGGTCATGCTCCGCTGGGGCATTCTCGCCACTCTCGTGTGGCACTACTCGGTGGACGCGTGCTACACGGCGCTGCTCATGGTGCGCTCCGGGGATACGTATCTCGTTCTTTCCGGCGCTGCTGCCGCCGGGATCATGCTCGTGCCGCTCGGCATCGCCGTCGGGCGCATCCTGCGCCAGAAAGGCTTCGAGCCCACCGACGGTCTCCGCAACGGCGACGAGCCTGGGCCGCAGACGGTTCCCGCGGCGGTGGCGGAACCGGAGCCGGAAGCGGTGCAAGCGGTGCGGGTGCCGCGGTCGCGTCTTGCCGTCGGGGCGGGCGTCGCGGCAGCGTTGCTCTTCCTCTACGCCGTGCCGGTGGAGCGACCGGGGGAAGGCTTGAAGTTGCTGCAGGGTCGGGGGAGCGCGCGGCAAACGGCGGTGACCGCAGCGCGCGCCATCGGCATCGATCCCGACAGCTTCCACGTGGCCATGGCGGTTCGCTCCCGTTACGACGACGAAACCGGGAAATACGTTCTCGAACAAGCCGGCATCCCGGCGTTGAACGCCCTCTACCGTGATCCGCTCTGCACTCCCGTGTGGTTCGTGCGCTTCTACCGTCCCGGCGACCTGGAAGAGGCGAGCTTCGATGTCCCCGCAGCGGCGGCGGCGCAGAAGCTCGGCGGCTTCGAGCACGTCGTTCCCGAAACCGCAGCCGGGGTGACGCTCCCGGGCGCAGAGGCGCGCGCTCTGGCCGAGGACTTCCTGCGGGCGCAGGGATTCCAGATCGAGGACTTGACCCTCGTCGAAGAGAGCGTGACCGAGCGGCCCGCGCGCAGGGATCACCAATTCGAGTGGGAGAACCGCCGTTTCGCCCAGGGTGAGGGCGTGCCGCGCCTCGCGGTGACGGTGCAGGGGGAGCGCGTGGGTGGCTTGCACCGCTATCTGCACGTCCCCGAGGAGTGGCTGCGCGCTCAGCGCGAACGTGGTCTCATGCAGCGCTTGGCCTGGGTGCTCGGGAGAGCGCTGCTCGGAAGCGGGATCCTCATGGTGACGCTTCTGTTCGTGGGGCAAGTACGCTCCCGCCGTTTCCCGTGGCGGCGGGCGCTGCGCTGGGGGAGCTTGGCCGGAGCACTCGCGCTCCTCGGCTTCGTCCTGGAATGGGAAGCGCGGGTGGCGACTTCCTATCCTTCGTCGACGCCGTGGGCGCTCTTCCGCGTGCTCGCGGTGAGCGTGGCCGGTGTGCGCGTCCTCGTGCTCGGCATGCTGGCGGCGATGCTGATCGGTACGCTTCTCGCCGTGCGTCCCGAAACGCGGGCGCTCCTCTCCGGCCGCTCCGGCACGTCGCGGCGGGATGCCGTCCTCCTCACCCTGATCGGCGTGGCAACGCTCTGCGGCCTGCGACAAGCGGCGGCCGTGGTGCAAGCGGCGGGGTCGGCGCACCTCCGGGTGGGCGACTTGTTCAGCCTCGACGCCGCGGCGAGCCCGCTCCCGTGGCTGGACGGGGCGTGCACCTTGTTCCTCCAGGGGATGCTCGCGCTGTCGTTGTTCGGTCTCCTCGCCCATCTGGCGCAGCGGGCGATCGGTCCGACGCGTTTCCTCCTCGTTCTGGTTGCTGGGGTTCTGCTCTTCGCCGGCGGCAATGCCACGGATGTGCTCGAGTGGGGCATGAGCGCGCTGCTGCTCACTCTGCGCGTCGGCGGCTTGCTCTGGCTCACTTGCTTCCTCTACCGCGGCCACGATCTCGCCTACCTGCTCACCTACCTCGCCGGTTTGGGCGGGCTCACGGTCTTCGAATGGTTGCAGCAGCCCGAGGGAGGCCTGCGGATCTCGGC